>JAMORM010000046.1 GCA_027063585.1 Sulfurimonas sp.
AGTCACACTCAAAGTTAAATGAATATGCCAATGCGGGAGAAATATTTTCATAAGTTTTTTGCATCGCTTTGATTCCCGGGTAAATAAAACCGCCCATAAATTCGTCATTTTTTACAACATCAACAGTTACAGCGCTTCCCGCATCAATGATAATAGTGTTTGAAACTAACTCTACTGCAAAGATTCTGTCAATTCCCATTGTTTTATAATACTTTTTTTTATCAATATACTCAGATAAATCTATCCAGTTTGGCAAAGATTTCAGCCTTACATGTAAAGTGTTATTCACGCAAATAAAATATACTTTTTCTTTTATGGATGAAGGATCGAAAGATTTGACATCCTGTTTATATGTTCTGTTGCCATCAAGAAAATGATATGAACTGTTTCCTATATCACACAACAGCATTACTGAATTTTCCAGCCTACTTCTTTAAAGGCTTTTGCAGCTTTAGAGCACAAAGGCGCATCTATAAAAACAACTTTATATTTAAAATTATGTTCACTAAAGAGTGTTAGTTTTGCATAAATTTCTTCAAATTTATGCACATCTTTCATAAGTATTCTACTCTTTTGACTCACAGCAAAAATAGCCCAAAAATAGCCATGAACATCTGTCGCTTTATATATTTTTATTTTATTTCTTATGCCCAGTTCTTTTGGAGAAATCTCCTGCATTTTTTTAAAAATTTTCCCTTTTTGTCTCAGGGAATCTACAACAATTTGCATATTTATACTATTTTCCTTTAGAATGTGCAATTATAAACTCTTTGCATTCGTCAGCAGGCAACGGTTTTGAAAAATAATATCCTTGAATATTATAACAGCCTTCATTCACTAAAAAGTCAAGTTGTTCTTTCTTCTCTACCCCTTCTGCAATTATTTCAAGCTTTAAATTTTCAGCCAAATTTATAATTGTTCTCACTATTGCTACATCATCTTTACTCGCAGGCAAATCTATCACAAAACTACGGTCAATTTTTAATTTAGTCACCGGCAATTTTTTCAAATATGATAATGATGAATATCCTGTTCCAAAATCATCAATAGATATAGAAATACCTAAATCACGCAACTTATTTAAAATTTCAATAGATTTTTGTGGATTTTTCATAATTTGGCCTTCAAGAATTTCGAGTTCTAAAACACTAGTATCAAATTGCAAACTGTCAATAATATATGTTAGTTCCTCTATATAATTACTACTCTCTATTTTTTTGGTAGAAACATTAACAGATACTTTTCCAAATTCAAGCCCCTCTTTTTGCCATTTCATTATCTGTTTCATGGATTGGATTAGCATATATTTGTCGATTTCTAACACTAACCCTGTTTCCTCACAAAATGGAATAAACTCATCTGGAGTCATCATTCCTTTTTGAGGATGCATCCAACGAATAAGCGTTTCCAAACCAACAATTTTTTCATCTCTTGCATCAATTTTAGGTTGAAAATAGGCTACAAACTCTTCATGTTTCAATGCTTTTCGTATATCTGCATCAAGTTGAATTTTTTGCAGTGCCATCTCTGTCATTTTCTTATCATAAAACTGATAAGTATTTTTACCATCATCTTTTGCTTTATACATGGCAGTCTCTGCATTTCGCAAAAGCTGATTAGCCTTTGCAGAATCTTGCGGATACAAAGCCACACCAATACTAAAGCTGGTAAATATTTCTATATTTTTAACATGAAATGGTTTTTTCATATGAATCAATATGTTGTCTATTAAATTTATTGTACTGATTTTTGTAGCATTTTTATGAAGTATTGCAAATTCATCACCACCAAGTCTTGCCAATGTATCATCACTTTTTATACATTTTTTTAACCTATTTTTTATTTGCAGTAACAATTCATCACCTATTTCATGTCCGTAAGTGTCATTCACTTCTTTAAATTTATCTAAATCCAAAAAGAATACACTAAACTGTTCTCCTGTTGTTTTTGCATGTTTTATAGTTTCTTCTATTCTGTCTAACAACAAAACTTTATTTGCCAATCCCGTTAAATGATCATGATGTGCAATAAAAGTCAAAACATTCGTCTGTAATTCCAACTCTTCTGTTTTTTCCTGCACACTTGATTCAAGTATCTCATTTTGTTCTTGAATCAAACGTTTATAGTTTACACTGTAAATATAATAAAAAAGGATAATAATCAATAATAAAATCAATAAAGCCACTTCTAAAACACCATTTTTTGCTTGCTCAATCTCTGAAAGATCAATCCTTTTCAAATCTTTTGCTATAATGAAATAACCCATAGGGTTTCCATTCATATCAGCTAATTGCAACGTTGTTAAAAGCAGAGAGTTTTCTGTATCAATCATATATGTTGTGATTTTGAGATATTTTTCAATTGCACTCTTTTGCACGATATGTAGAAGTTTTTCATTTTCTAAAGGATTTGCAATATAATAATCATCTACAAAAGTTTGAGAATATGCTTCACTCAGCTGTTTTTTATAGCTTTTATCTACAACTATCAACAATTCATTACCATGATTTTTCATTTTTTGGGTAATAGAATAAAATTTTGCCATAGTCTCAATAATACCTATAAATTTCCCATTATCAAAAATAGGAACCATTGCCTTAAAAGTCATATCATCTTTACCGGTGCTAATTGTAGATATCACTTTGGGATCTTGTATTATTTGTTTGATATCTTGCCGTACACTCGACACATCATCACCTTTTTTATCATTCCAACTTCTGTAAAAACTTTTCCCCTCAGGTGTAATGAGTTGAAACCAAATATTTTGTAATGACGAGTAACGCTGAAGTGTTACAATCAAGTCGTTAAAACCAATATTTTTGTAATTTTTCTTTTTTATTGCATTTTTTATATTTTGATTTGCAGAGAGTCCAAGGGTTACAAGTAAAATGGCTTCAGATTTTTCTTTTATTAAACTCTGAAGTTCATCTCTCATATCTCCACTCGTGTCAAGATACTTTTCATTTTTTAAAGTATCTACTTTGTGTGTCAAGTAAATATAACTACCGGTAAAAAAAATCGTAACCAGCAATAACACTACAACAATAATTCTAGAAAGTTTATTCATTTATACTTATTTACTCAACCCTAATTCTGCAAACAGTGTTTCAAAAAACTCACTAATATTTAGCAACTCTTCTTTCAAAGTCCCAAAAGCTTTATCTTCTTCTATCCACTCTTCAATTCTTTTTACACTGTCACTTTTCTGATTTTCATCCAGTTTATCACTCTCAACAACTGCATCTTTAATTTTTTCTAAATGTTCTTTGTGTTTATGTGCGCTCATTTTCTTTTTCCTTTTTTAATAGTTTTCGTATTTTCCGGCTTTTACATCACTCTTAAGTTGATGTATCTTTTTTTCCATAATATTGAGTATAATATCTGCCGCCTCTGTATCATCAGCTTCAGGAACATCCCAATCTGTTATTTTCATATTTGCTTTAAAAAGTAACTCTAACTCTTTTTCAATCTCAGCTTTTCTTACTGCTAATTCTTTGATTACAGCATCTGACATTTTTAATCCTTATTTTTTCTTTTAGTATACATCAAATTTATTTAATATCTATATAGTTTGGGATTAAACTTTTAATTTTTTTATAAATCTTTTCAAAATCTGTTGAATAGACTCTTGTATTGCCGATAGCCGTTATAAAGTTGGTATCTCGCTCCCATCTTGGTACCAAATGCATATGTATATGTTCAGCAATTCCCGCACCTGCAGATTTACCAAGATTCATCCCAATATTCACCCCATGAGCCCCAAAACCTTCTTTTAAAAGTCTTACACTTTGTTGAGCAAGTTTTGACATGTGCATCCATGTTTGTGCAGGCAAATCTTCAAGTTTGTCAGTATGTAAATGAGGAATGATCATAAAATGACCCGGAGTATAAGGATAGCGATTCATAACAATAAAGCAGTACTCATCCCTATATAGTACATGTAAAGTTTCATCTTCCTGAGCATGTCTGCTTATATGACAAAAAACACAACCATCAATTTTCTCTTTGCTAATATACTCATCTCGCCACGGGGCATATAAAATATCTCTCATCATTTCTCCTATTTAGTTTATTATAACTATATTTAAGTAAAATAAACTATGGATTTAACGACTATACTTATCATTTTAACTGTTATCAGCGTATTTATCTTTGACTTTACAAACGGTTTTCATGATTCTGCCGATATGGTTGCTACTGCCATCGCTTCGCGTGCAATGAAAGCGAGTGTCGCCATAACTGTTGTCAGTATTTTTACTTTTTTAGGGCCACTGCTTGCCGGACTTGCTGTTGCCGATACGGTTGGAACCTTTGTTAATATTTCCAATGCCCCGCTTAGAGATGCACAGGCTTTGGTTATAGCAGCTCTTTTGGCAGCCGTAACGTACAACCTCATTACATGGCGTTTTGGTCTGCCTTCCTCTTCTTCCAATTCACTTGCAGGCGGACTTGTCGGAGCCGGGCTTTATGTCGTAGGCGAGAGCCAAATCAACTGGGGCATTCAAGCCTTGCAACATGGTGAACTCACCGGTGTGACGAAAGTTATTGCAGGACTTTTTGCTTCTCCTTTTCTAGGGTTTATTATCGGGTTTATCATCATGAAGATTTTCTTTTTTGTTTTTAAAAGATTTACAATAGAAATACGACCTCTTTTTGTTGTTTCACAATATTTCAGTGTTGCCTGGCTTGGATTTTCTCATGGAGCCAACGATGCACAAAAAGGTATGGCCATCATAGGGATGATGCTTTTAGCATCTCATCAGACACAAAGTTTTACTATTCCTTTATGGGTTATATTAATGTGTACCACGGCCATAACACTCGGTACAATGTTTGGCGGATGGAGCATTATAAAAACACTTGGGTTTGAGCTCTATCATATAAAACTCATCCACTCGGTTGCAAATCAACTCGGTGCCGCTTTGGTTAATACGCTCGCAACTATGATTGGTGCACCGACTTCTACCACACAGGTAGTAACGGCAACCCTTCTGGGAAACGGTGCGGCTGAAAAGCCCTCACACGTAGGTTGGAAGCGTGCAGGACAAATCATCCTCGGATGGCTTGTAAATGTACCTACTTCTATGCTTTTTGGAGCACTTTATTCATACTTACTTATAACATTATTGGAGTACATACAATGATTACATCATTTATAAAAAAATATATTTTACCTAAAGAAGTTGACTTCGTCTCGGCTTTAGACGAACACTCTATGATTATCAAAAAAATTACGGATGATTTATATAAATGTTTTTTAGAGTCTAATGCCGCAAGTTGTAAAGCAATTTTGGAAGACCAACATAAGGCCAAAAACATACGTGATACAAATATGAAAGAACTTTTAAATACTTTTATAACTCCTTTTGACCGAGAGTCCATTTATCGTGTTATCACGCAGCTTGACTGGATAGCAATTAGCGTAAGACACTTTGTTATAGAAACACAAGCATATAATATAAATAAACTTGATGAAGAGTATGGACTTATTATTAAACATATACAACTTCAAGCAGAACTTTTAACAGCCGGATTTAAAACACTTAAAAGCAATCAACAAAAGACGGCGGATAATGCACAAAGAGTCAGAGACACCTATGATGAACTCATGGATTTATATGTACAAAAAATGGCAAAGCTTTCAAAATGCAATAATATGCAAGAAATATTCATACAAAAAGAAATTTTAGCGCAACTCAAAGAAATAAGTAAACGCATGCGTATGACGGCAAATTCTTTAGAAGATATCGTGATGAAGATGTCTTAAGTATTTACAAAAATGCAAAAACCAAATCAGGAAAAGCAACGACAAGACCTAAACCTAAAATCTGTAAAATTATAAAAGGAATAATACCCTTGTAAATGTCCATCGTCGTTACGCTGTTCCCTGCCGCTCCTTTTAAAAAGAAAAGTGAAAGTCCGAAAGGCGGCGTTAAAAATGATGCCTGCAGGTTCATAGCAATCAGTACACCAAACCAAATAGGGTCTATGCCAAAAGCTGCCATTACAGGCACTAAAATAGGCACGATTATAAAACTTATTTCTATAAAATCTATAAAAAAACCGAGTATAAATATACTCAGCATGGCAACACCGATAAATACCCAGACATTCCCGATATCTTGCGAGAAAAATTCCAAAATCAAATCAGTGCCGCCGAGTTCGTTAAAAACAAGACTAAAAGCAGTCGCTCCGATTAAAATCATAAATATCATACCGCTGAGTTTCATAGTCTCAAAAAGTGCATACTTTATCATCTCAAAATTGAGTGTTTTATTGTATGCCGATAACAGTACACCCCCGAGTACGCCAAAAGCAGCTGATTCGGTAGGCGAAGCAATACCGGCAAAAATACTGCCCAAAACCGCCAGCATTAACAGAAGCGGCGGAACTATAGCAGACACTACATCAAATATACTGATTTTTTCTTCACTAACAAGGGCCGGAGCATCCTCTTTTTTAATGTAGGCACGAATGAGAATATAGGTGATGTAGAGTGAAACAAGCGTAAGTCCCGGCAATACCGCGCCCATAAACAGATCACCCACACTTACACTCATAACATCGCCCAAGACAATCAAAATAATAGAAGGCGGTATAATTTGGCCAAGCGTTCCGCTCGCAGCTATAGTACCCGAAGCAAGACCTTTATTGTACCCTGCACCCAGCATCAAAGGCAAAGCAATAACACTCATCATCACCACAGAAGCCGAAACAATTCCCGTAGAAGCCGCTAATATTGCACCTACAAGCACGACACTCACACCCAAACCGCCGCGTACGCTTTTAAAAAGCGAACTCATGGAAATAAGCAATTTTTCCGCCATACCTGATTTTTCAAGAATTAAACCCATCATTATAAACAAAGGTACTGCCATTAGCGTCGTATTGCTCATAATGCCGTAAATTCTAAAAGGCAATATATTAAATACATCAAAGCCCAGAGTAGGAATAAAAAAAGCAAACAACATTGCAACACCGCCAAAAGCAAAGGCAACAGGAATGCCGAAAAGCAGTAAAACCAAAGCGACCGCAAACATTATAAGTGCAATCATAGCGACTTCCATTTTTTAATGTCACTTATCAATTCTTTAAGAGCCTGCAGCGACAAAAATATAAATGCTAATGGCATCAAAGCTTTCACTATCCAGCGGTATTGCAAACCGCCCGGGTCGGAAGATGCTTCATGCTGCACAAAACTCATCTCCACAAAATCTATACCTATATAAATAATCAAAAAAGAGAGCGGCAGTACAAAAAACAGAGCTGAAATAATGTTTATAAGAGCCTGTGTTTTGGGTGAAAATCTGTCATAAAAAATATCGACGCGAACATGGGCATTATGACGCAGAGTAAAAGCAATACTGAGTAAAATCACAACATCAAAAAAATGCCATTCCAGCTCTTGAAGTGCCGTAGAACCATGCGAAAAAAGGTAACGGCTTGTTGCATCAAAAACAACCAAAACAACAAGTAACGCAAGAATTACTGCAGTCAAATAAGCAACATATTTCATAAACTTATCGACGCTCTGTAACACTAAGAAATCCTATATAAAATTCGGTGCATCATTTGCAAAAAGTATGATGTCGCCTGATTTTGTCTGATTTGCCAAGACATCCACCATTGCTGATTTATCTTTAAGCATTATTTTATTCTTTACATGTAAGTTCTTGTCAAAAAGTTCTGCATTGAGCGCACCTGTCACTATCACTATGTCAAACACTTTATTTATAGCTTCAATCAATTTCACATTTAACTCATCACTGCTCTCAACAAGTCCCGGTGTGACTATGACCTTTCTACCATCATGCAAAGAACACAATCGTATCCCCTCAAGCATTCCGTCAATATTACCATTATATCCGTCATCCAAAATGATTTTTCCACCGGCTTTAATAAGCTGGAGTCTATGCTCAACCGGTTCCAAATTTTTCACAGCATCTATAATTTCATCATCACTCAACCCAAAGCTTTTTGCGATTCTTACCGCTACGGCGACATTCATCGTCTGAAATGCACCCAAAATATCTGTATGAAGTTTTAAAATTTTCCCATCAAGTTCAAGCTCAAAATCAGTGCCTTCAAGTCCTGCATCAATATTTTTAATTTCATCACCGAAAAAGGTCACTTTTTCATGCGGCTCATCTGTTACAGAAGTATGAATAAATGCCTCTTTGAGCCGAGGTGACTGCATAATCTCAAGTTTTGTAGCAATAATATTTTTCAAAGATTTAAAATACTCTATATGCGCTTCACCCACACGCCCCACAACAACTCTCTGAGGTTCTAAAAATGTCGTAATTTCATAAATATCACCACTTTGGCGTGCGCCTGCTTCACATACATATATCTGCGTATCTTCGGGTAAATTATTGTTTATGTCCGCAACAATACCGCCTAAAGTATTGACACTTCTGGGTGTTGCATAGACTTTGAATTTATGAGAGAGTATTTGTGCAACAAAGTTTTTTATACTCGTTTTACCATAGCTTCCCGTGATACAGACTATTTGCAAATCTTTCATAGAATGCAGCTTTTTCTTTGCCTCTTTCATATAAACTTTAAAAAGAAACTTTTCTATCATATAACTGCCGATATAAGCAAGCGCCAAAGGCATAAATACGCCATATGTAGCACATCCCTCTTTAAGAGTACAAAGTATATCTTGAAACAATGTCAGTGAAACCAAAAGAATCAAAAATCTTTTTACGCGCCAGGTCAAAACCAGCTTTTTATCAAGCTTTTTATACCAGATTATAATACCCGGAACAAAGGCAAATATGAAAAATATAACAAAAAATCTACCCGTCGTGTAGTAGGCTATAAAAGGAATAATAAAATATAAAATATGCCAATGCGGTTTATGATGTTTAAATAGTACACGCTCTAACTTATAATCATACCATTGTAGATTTGTAATGAGATACCAACCTAAAAGCGTTACAAAAAGTACATTTATCACAAAAGCTATCAGTGTTTCATATTCTTGCATTTATTGTCCCAGTGTTTCTAAAAAAGCAGTTTGTATTTTTGTAGAAATATCTTGTGCATTTTTCATAAAAAAGTAATGGTCGCCATCATAGGTTTCAAGTGTTGCATCATTTATAAGTGTATGTATTTTCTTTGCACAGTCCAGCGGTGTGGCTGTGTCATCTTTACC
>JAMORM010000047.1 GCA_027063585.1 Sulfurimonas sp.
TACTTGCTTAGTTTTCAATGATCTCAAACAATTTCAAGTGGCTTCAACTCGAAGTCTCTCTAGGCCTTTTTAACAAGGTCTCTCTGTTTGTGGATGGGAATTATAGGGGATTTCAACTTTAATGTCAAGAGTATTTTAAAAGAATTTCAAATTTATTTTCAAGTTGTTTCTTTTAGAATTAGTTTTAGTTATTTTATTTTTTTATTTTTGCTTATATATAATAGTGTAAGCACATTTTTTGCATTCATGTTGCCTTCCATTAACTTTTTATCTATAGAATTCACTAAATAAAAAATATCTTAAAGAAGGTATTGTAAAAGGAAAAAAATATGGGACTTTATGATCGTGATTACGCAAGAGGAAACTCTTATGCTTCTCAAACAAACAGTCGTAGCGAAGCTCAAATAGTCTCTTTTGTAAAAGAGACTTATAAGCTGTTTGCTGCATCAATGATGGCAGGAGCTGTAGGTGCTTATGTAGGTGTGCCTTTGGCGGCAAGTATATCAGGTTTAATCTGGCCACTGTTCTTTTTAGAAATCGGTCTTTTAATCGGTCTACAATTTGTCAAGAACAAACCGGGTATAAATCTTTTAGTTATGTTTGCCTTTGTATTTGTTACAGGGCTTACAACAGCTCCTTTACTTGCTTATACACTTGGAATGAATGGCGGTGGAGCAATAGTGGGTAATGCATTTGCAATGACGGCAGTTGTATTTGGCGCAATGAGCTTTTTTGCTATAAAAAGCACAAAAGATTTCACAGGATATGGAAAACCTTTAATGATTGCACTCTTTGTAATCATTGGTTTTTCAATATTAAATATATTCCTGGGAAATCCAATGTTTCAAATTATTATTGCCGGAGCGGTGGTAATACTTTTTAGTATTTTAGTTATCTATGATACACAGAACATTATGAACGGGGCATACCAGACTCCAATTGACGGTGCTATAGCACTTTATTTAGACTTTCTAAATATTTTTATAGCACTGCTACAACTATTCGGTATTTTTGGAAATGAAGAATAATTCTCTTTCACCCGAATTGTTTCGGGTGATTGACGCCAACATCAACCGCCTCAAAGAAGGTATACGCGTTGTTGAAGATGTCATTCGATATAAAGACAACAACAAAGAGCTTTCATCAAAATTAAAATCACTCAGACATAAAGCACAGATAAAAGAAACACAACAGCTGCTCCAGCATAGAGACAGTATCAATGACGTACTGCGTCCTTCTACCAAAAGCGAACAAAACCGCTCCAGCCTTGAAGATATACTTACCGCTAATTTTAAGCGTGCTGAGGAATCTGCCAGAGTCTTGGAAGAATTATATAAATTAGAAAATATAAAATATAGTGAAAATTTTAAAACACTGCGTTATGAGCTGTACAATTTAGAAAAAGAAGTCATGCTTAATAGATAAAAGCTACTTCAAATTCTAAATAGTTCAGTGGATACTCCTGCATCAACTTCTTCATCTCTTTATAACTTAAAACATTACGAGAAGCGCTTACTCCGCTCTTTTTTATATAACGAAACATTTCTCTTACATTTTCAAATTCTAACTTATACCGTACTACTTCAAAATTGGCATTAAAATATTTTTTTTGTAATGTATTGAGTTTATTAGTATTAATAAGCAAAGGTTCTAAGCCTGCTGTTTTATAAAGTGTTTCAAATGTGTTTGCCGTAAAAACTGCAAGTGCAACAGGAGCATGCAGTGCTTGCAACTGTTTAAATATTTCTTCCATATCATCTGCCCATTGCAATGCTGAAGCAGAAAGAATATAATCAAAATTATATCCCTTAAGCAATTCAAAAAGGTTTGTATCATTAAAATTACCGTAAATGCACTCTATTTTCTTTGATTTTGGATGCAACTCTAACATCCCCGGAGCAAAATCAACGGCCATCAGCTTGTTATATTTCCATCTGATTTTTTTAGCCAATGCACCACTACCGCATCCTAAATCTAAAATATTTTTTGGTTTTGAAGTTATAAAAGAGAGCAGTTTATCCGCTACTTTTTGCTGAATAATATTATAGGAACCGTAATGCGTTGCATACTTGGAAAATTCAGAACTTACTTTCATGTACTACGTATCATTTTTTGTTTATAATAAGTGAAATAATGAAAATAACTATGATAGAGAGTACTATTGTCGCCCCTGAAGGCAAAGAATAATAATAAGAAAGGCTCATGCCAAAGATAACACTAAAAAGGGCAAAAAAGAGTGAAATGAGCATTGTATTTCTAAAGCCGACTCTATACTGCAAGGCAGCCACCGTTGGAATAACCATCAATGCCCCGATAAGCAGACTCCCTACCACGCGAATAGATAAAGCTATGATAATAGCAACAACACTCACAAGTAAAAAGTTTAAAAACTTTACTTTTATGCCACTTGTTTGCGCTACCTCTTCATCATAAGCTATAAAATAGAGTTCTTTGGAAAAAAGAAGTAAAAAAAGTAAAGATATGCTGCCTACAATTACTATTGTAATAACATCTTCATTGGTAACAGATAAAATAGAACCAAACAAATAAGAAAAAAGTGAATTGTTAAAAGCACCGCCTAAAGAGACGATAATAACGGCAACAGCAAGCGAGCCTGAGAGTATAATCGCCAAAATAGCATCACTGTAAAGAGAAAATGCACTTCTAAGGTACTCAATAAGCCAGGCAGCACCAATGGCAACCCCAACAGCAACCCATAAAGGATTATACCCTGCCACAAGCCCTACAGCTACACCCACAAGTGCTGAATGTGCCAATGTTTCACTCATAAGTGAGTAACGGCGAAGTACGATGAAATTACCACTGATTGAAGCGAGTACTGCTATAAAGAGTCCTGCTACAAAGGCTCTTTGCATAAAATCATATTCAAACATTTCAAACATAACTATCCTTAATGCTCATGCTTATGATGATGGAGTGCGTGAGCATCTATGCCGTAAAGCTCACTCACCTCTTCACAACTCAGCATCTTTTTAGGGTCATTACAAATGGTTGCCTTTTGGTTGATAGTAAACAAACGACCAATATCATCGGCAATGACACCGATATCATGCGTGATAAACAAAATTGTAATATTGTCTTCTTTATTAAGCTTTGCAAGCAGCGTATAAAATCTTTGCTGAGAAACCATATCAACACCGGTATTGGGTTCGTCTAAAATAAGAATTTTTGGCGAAGATGCCAAGGCTCTGGCAATCATTACGCGTTGACGCTGACCTCCTGAAAGAGTACCTACCATTTTATCTTTTAAATCAAGAATATCCATCTTTGCCAAGGCATCTTCCACCATTGCTTTATCTTCACTGCTTATACCGGCTAATATGCCTCTTTTTGCGATACGTCCCATTTTTACAATATCTTCAACAGTGGCAGGAAAGTTTTCATCAACAAGAGTTGCACGCTGTGGAACATAGCCTATTTTATACCACTCTTTAAAATTTTTTAATTTTTTACCAAAGATTTTTATCTCTCCGGATGTAGGCTGTTCAAGCCCTAAAAGCATGCGAATAAGTGTTGTTTTACCGCCGCCGTTTGGTCCGATAATAGCTATGTATTCACCCTCAAAAATTTCAAAAGAAATGTCTGAGAGGATTTTTTGTCCACGAACAATAAAGTTAAGATTTTTTACATCAAAGATGGGTACTTTGAATTTCATTTGCACATAAGCGCCTTTGAAAGCTTTTTAAGATTTTGACGCATTATATCTTCGTACGTCATTCCCGCTTTTGCCTCATCCGCCGTAATATTGCCAAGAGGCTGAAATACGTCAACGGTTATATTGGCATCTTTGGCTATTGTTTTTGTCACCTTGTCATTTACAAAATTTTCATAGAAGATTGTTTTGATCCCTTTTGCATGAATATCTTGAAAAATTCTTTTGATTGCTTTTGCGCTCGGCTGGGCTTCAGGAGATAATCCTGTAAGTGATTCCACATGAAAACCGTATCTGTTTGCCACATAGCCAAGAGCATTATGGCTAACGACAACATTCTTTTGTTTACAATTTGAAAGTGTTTTTTTATACGCTTCATCAAGTTTATTTAACATTTGTATATATTTGTCTCTATTTTTAGTGTAGAGCCCTTTGTTTTGAGGCTGTAGAGCAATTAGCTCTTTTGTAATAACCTCTGTTGCTATTTTCATATTGTCAAAATCAAGCCAATAATGAGGATCTATTGCCTGATGATGCGCTTCGTGTTCATGTTCATGATCTTGTGTAATCTCGTGCTCGGTCAATTTTCGTAATTTGACATATTTGCTTATATTTACTGCTTTATGTTTAAATTTAAATCCATGTATCCAAGGTTCAAGTCCTGCTCCACTGTAAAAAACCAATGAACTTTTTTCTATACCAGTCATAAGTCTAGGAGTCGGCTCAAAACTATGCGGATCAACACCGAAAGGTAAAATGTTGATAACAGTGCAAGTGTTGCCTGCTATATGTTTTGTAATATCATACAAAGCAAATGTCGTCACACCCACTATTGGTTTTTCAACAGACGGCGGTTTTTTTTCATTTTGCATTACAACAAACAATGCAGCTAATAATAAAACAAGAATTAACAAAACAATCTTTAAATTTTTCATTTTTGACCTTTAAAATAGTTTTTATTTACTGTATGCAATTATACCCTCTTTTTGCAAGTTTGATAATATAAGATTTTTTAGATATAATTCGCCACTTTAATTTAGGAAAATATATGACAACTAGTCTTTTACTTATAATCCAAATCGTCTTAGTTATCATCTTGGTTATAGCTGTGCTGTTACAAAAAAGCTCAAGCATAGGCCTTGGTGCTTACAGTGGTTCAAACGAATCAGTTTTTGGTGCAAAAGGGCCAAGCAGTTTCTTGGCAAAAACTACATTTATTATAGGCTTCTTGTTTGTTGTAAACACAATAACATTAGGTTACATGTACTCTCAATCTGCACAATCTTCTGTGATAGATGAAATGGTTCCGACAACAGATGTAGCTGCTCCTGTAGCACCTGTAGCAGTAACACCGGCGATACCGACGACAACGAAAAAATAATTTTTACGAAAAGGAGAAAAACCAATGTTAAACGAAATATTTAATGAATGTGAAACAAAAATGCAAGGCAGCATTGAACATATGCAAAGAGATTTCAAAACGCTGAGAACGGGAAAGGTCACAACAGCTGTACTCGACAATGTAAAAATTGACTATTATGGAACACCTACACCGCTTGACCAGGTCGGTTCTGTTTTAGCAGCCGATGCAACCACCATTGTTATTAACCCTTGGGAAAAAAATCTTTTACCTGATATTGAATCTGCTATAAATGCAGCCAATATTGGTGTAAATCCAAATAATGACGGTGATTTAATTAAACTCTTTTTCCCTCCTATGACAGTTGAACAACGTCAAGAGTCTGTAAAAAAGATGAAAACTATGGGTGAAAATGCAAAAGTATCTATCAGAAATGACAGACGTGATGCAAATGACAAAATCAAAAAACTTGAAAAAGAGAAAGAGATTACACAAGATGAATCTAAATCTGCTCAAGACAATGTACAGAAAATTACAGACAAATATATCACTAAAGTTGACAGCATCTTAAAAGATAAAGAAGCTGAGATACTAAAGGTTTAATCACGCCAAAGGAAGTAATTCCTTTGCCTACGCTAACGCTTGGTTCTACCCGAAGGGCATAGCAATCTTCGGCAGAGAGCCCTCGCACCCTTAGTGCTCTTGAGAAACTACAACGACTAGGAAACAACAATGAACGTCAAAAAAATATATATGGATGCTGATGCTCTTTTAGAGGGGCATTTTAAGCTTAGTTCTGGCAACCATTCACAATTCTATCTTCAATCTGCAAAAGTTTTGGAAGATCCTAAGACTGCAAAACTTTTAGCAGATGAACTCGCGCGTCAAATCAAAGCAAGTGGTCTTGAAATTGACACTGTTTGTGCTCCGGCTCTTGGTGGTTTGATTGCAGGTTTTGCTCTTGCAACTGCACTTGATGTGAGAAGTATTTTTGCTGAGAGAGTTGATGGTAAAATGTCTATTCGCCGCGGTTTTGAAATAAAGCCGGGTGAGAAAGTTCTGATGTGCGAAGATATCATTACAACCGGCGGAAGCGCTATGGAAGCCGCAGATGTTGTAAAAGAGCTCGGCGGTGAGATAGTCGGTGTTGCAGCATTAGCAAACCGTGGATTTTGTCACAGACAAGGCAGTAACATTGAGACAAAACCAAACTGTAAACTTCCACAGGATATTCCATTTTTTGCACTTGCAGATTTTACTTTTGAAATGTACTCTCCCGATGCATGTCCACTTTGTAAAGATGGCAGCGAAGCTGTTAAACCTGGTTCACGCGGAAACTAATTTTTTAACTTCTAGCTGTATTTCAGCTGGCAGGTTAACATTCTCTCAACCAAAACACGTGCTACTTCAACTTTTCCATCTACTATAGATGTAATAGCCAAATCTGCAAGTTTCTCTTTTTCCTCTAATGAAGTAACTTTTACAATAAGATTAGCATCTTTTGAATGATTAAGCACTGCTTCACATATAAGACGTTTTTTTGCGATATTATCGAGTGTTACAATTATTGCAGCAGCTTTGTCAATATTGAGCGCTTCTAATATGGCTGTTTTAGAGGCATCTCCAAGATATGCTTCTTTTCCTTCATTAAGTGCTTCTTTTACATGTTTATTTGAATTGTCTATGACAACATAAGGGGCATCGAGCTCTTCAAGGTACTGTGTCACAAACTTACCGACCACACTGTACCCGCAAACAACCACATGATTTTCTCTCCCCGCAAGAGCAGACATATCTGTAACAATATCTTTTTCTTTTATCAATTTTGCCGTTATCGTGTTAATATAGGGGACGAAAAACGGTGTAACTATCATAGAAAATATAACAATGAGCACCAACAAAGAAACCAGTTTTTCATCTATAATATGTCCTGATGCGGCAAGTGCAAAAATTACAAATGAAAATTCACCGACCTGAGAAAGAAAAAGTGCTGTTTTTAACGATGTAGCACTTGTTGTATTCAAGCGCAAAAGCACAAACATAATCAGAGACTTGATAATAAAAATCAGTAAAAACACTCCAATAATCAAGCCGATATTGTGAACAAACAGGGAGACATCTATTTTCATTCCGACAACAACAAAAAAAGTTCCCAAAAGAATATCTTTAAATGGTGCTATATCTGATTCTACTTTGTGATGATATTTTGTCTCCGCTATTATCATTCCTGCTACAAATGCGCCCAAAGAGTATGTAAATCCCATATAATAAGCAAAAAGTGATGATGCCATAACAATAAATAGTACAGAACCCATGAACAGCTCATCCACTTCTGATGAGGATGAAAAATTTAAGAGCCATGCAACAACTTTTTTTCCAACTGTAAACAAAACTGCGATAACAATCGCAACACTCAAAAGCGTATGCCATAAAATGACAAAAATATCCTGATCGCCTTCATTCGTCAAAAAACTGATAAGAATTAAAATAGGAATAACCGCTATATCTTGAAAAATCAGTATTCCCGTTGCATTTTGCCCATACGACGTATGAATCTCTTTGGAACTTTTTAAATATGTCAGCACAACTGCCGTTGATGAAAGAGAAAATGCAAAGGCAATAATCAGAGATGATTTTGATTCTAATGCAAAAACATAATGAGCAAGCAAATAGGTAACAATTGTCGTAATACCAACCTGCATAAAACCGTTGATAAATATCTCTGTTTTCATAGAACCCATTTTTGCCAGAGATATTTCTAAACCTATAGTAAACATCAAAAAGACGATACCAAATTCTCCTGCCATTTCCAATTCATGCAAGTGGCTTGCTTCATGCAGGTCAAAACCGTAGGCAATAATTGTACCTGTTAGAATATAACCTATAATTTGTGAAATACCTATTTTTTTCAAAAAGATATTTATGACTATTGAGAGGCCAAGTGCGATAACTATATATACTAAAATATTTTGCATAAGCGTACTTTCATAATTTAATAAGACATTATATACTATAATCGCGCTTATAATTAATATATATGGAGATTTTTTAATGACTAAATACATTTTTGTTACCGGTGGAGTATTAAGCTCTCTTGGAAAAGGGATCACAGCTGCCAGTGTTGGTACTTTACTTAAACATGCCGGTAAAAATGTAGGCATGCTAAAAATCGATCCATATATCAATGTTGACCCGGGTACCATGAGCCCCTTAGAGCATGGTGAAGTTTTTGTTACAAAAGACGGAGCAGAAACCGACCTTGACATTGGAAACTATGAACGCTTTTTAGACAAATCTTTTTTAAAGACATCCAACTTTACAACAGGTCAGGTTTATTCAAGTGTTATAGAGCGTGAACGTGCCGGTGGATACCTTGGGCAGACTATACAGGTTGTCCCTCATATAGTCGGTGAAATTGTCAAGCGCATAAAAGAAGCTGGTGAAGGGCATGACATTCTGGTTGTGGAACTTGGCGGTACAGTTGGTGATATCGAAGGTTTGCCTTTTATGGAAGCTATTCGTCAAATGAAACATGATGATGAAGTTGCCGGTACGTTCTTTGTACATGTAACACTTATTCCTTACATTAAAGCAGCCGGCGAGATGAAATCAAAGCCGACACAGCATTCTGTTCAGGAGCTTCGCCGTATTGGTATTACTCCGCAGATGATTATTGCAAGAAGTGAAAATGCCTTGCCTAAAACATTCAAGAAAAAACTTGCAATGAGTTGTGATGTTTCTCCCGACAGTGTCATAGAAGCACTTGATGCAGCAACTATTTATGATGTTCCTATGTCATTTTTAAGACAAAATGTTTTAAAGCCTATAGCAAAAGAACTTGAACTTGGCGAAGTTGTTCCTGATATGCAAGAGTGGGATTCACTTGTCAAGAAAATCGTGCAGCCAAAAGGAAAAGTGGTTATTGGTTTTGTCGGTAAATACCTGGCACTCAAAGAGTCTTACAAATCACTCACAGAAGCGCTCATACATGCAGGGGCACACCTTGACAGCAGAGTTGAAATCTGTTGGGTTGATTCTGAAGAAGTGGAAGAAAGAGGAGCCCAAGCGCTTC
>JAMORM010000048.1 GCA_027063585.1 Sulfurimonas sp.
C
Organism: Sulfurimonas sp.; assembly: GCA_027063585.1. Classification (GTDB taxonomy): domain Bacteria; phylum Campylobacterota; class Campylobacteria; order Campylobacterales; family Sulfurimonadaceae; genus Sulfurimonas. Next base: position 2 of record JAMORM010000048.1, read on the forward strand.
TTAGAGCAATAGAAAAAGAGGAAAAAAATATGTATACAAATAAAGCAGATGTAATTGTAGGAATACAGTGGGGTGATGAAGGAAAGGGCAAGATAGTGGATAAGCTTGCAATGGAATATGATATGGTGTGCCGTTCTCAAGGTGGGCACAATGCCGGACATACGATTTGGGTCGATGGTGTTAAATATGCACTGCACCTTATTCCATCAGGGGTATTAAATCCTAAAGCTGTAAATGTGGTAGGCAATGGTGTTGTACTTTCTCCATCATCTATAATAAAAGAGATGGAGCAGTTTGAAGGGCTTGAAGGTCGTCTGTATATCTCAGACAAAGCACACTTAAACCTCTCTTATCATGCGCAGATTGACCAGGCAAAAGAGCGCCTTAAGGGCGATAAAGCGATCGGTACGACAGGAAAAGGAATCGGACCTGCGTATTCTGATAAGATCAATCGTATCGGGCATCGTGTGGGCGAACTTTTAAATCCAGAAAAATTATGCCAAACTATTTTAGATTATTTTGAGCAAAACAAGCCTATATTTGATGTTATGGATTTGCATGCACCGAAAAAAGAGGAACTTTTGGCTGAACTTGAAGGTTTTAAAGAAAAATTAGCACCATTTATTACAGATACAACACAGATGGTATGGCGTGCATTAGACAGTGAGGGGAAACGTGTTTTACTTGAGGGTGCACAGGGAACAATGCTGGATATTGATCATGGAACTTATCCTTATGTGACATCCTCTTCAACTGTGAGTGCCGGAGCATGTACAGGATTGGGACTCAATGCTAAAGATATCGGAAAAGTAACAGGTATTGTCAAAGCCTACTGTACACGTGTCGGCAATGGACCTTTTCCTTCAGAAGACAAGGGCGAAGACGGCAAACGTCTTGGAGAGCAGGGACATGAATTTGGAACGACAACAGGACGCGCAAGACGCTGTGGTTGGTTTGATGCCGTTGCAACACGTTATGCATCACGTTTAAACGGTTGTGATGAACTCGCACTTATGAAACTTGACGTACTTGATGGTTTTGATGAGGTAAAAGTTTGTATTGCCTATGAATATAGAGGCAAAACGATAGACTATGTGCCGATAGATTTAGAAAATGTAACACCAATTTACAAAACGTTTCAAGGCTGGGATAACTCAGTAGGTGCAAGAACATTTGATGAACTACCCGCTTCTGCGCAAGATTATGTAAAATTGATTGAAGAAATAAGTAAAACAAAAGTCGGTATAATTTCTACATCACCGGAAAGAGAAGATACTATAATACTCCAATAAGGATTTCACTTTGAAAACGCGTTTCACATCTTTAGTATATATAAAGAAAAATATTGTACAAAAGAGTGAACGTCTTCTCCAACAAGCAAATGCAAATCTAAACAAGGCAAAAAAAGCGTTGCAGGATTCTTTGGAATATCTGCAGGAAATTAAACTTCCTTCGCATGGAAAAATAGCAGAGTTTCTAGCAAACAGAACTCTTTTTGATGTTCAAAGAGCAATTATACAGCATAATGAAGAGTGGCTTCAATACACAAAAAATGAAGTAGCACAGGCGAAAGAACAGCTAAAAAAAGATATGATAGAATATGAAAAATATAAATATTTAGAGTATGAAGAGATACAAAAAGCACTTAAAGAGATAAAAATTCAAGAGGCAAAAGATTTAGATGAAATTGCCTTAATGACATATACCAATAAAAACAAGGAAGCTTCTTGAAATATATTTTACTTATTGCACTGCTTTACTCTTCTCTTTTTTCTATGCAAAACAGCAAGAAACTTTTTGAGTGTACAGAAATTTTTAAAGAGAGAAAAAATGAGCTTTTGGTTGAATTAGAACGAATAGATGAACAAAAACAGGCACTGAGTGCTTTAAAAACTGCCACTGAAGAGCTGTTAAAACAAAAAGAGGCAAAACTTTCTTTAAAAGAAGAAGCCGTGAATGCTAAGCTTGCACAGGTAAAGCAAAAAGAAAAATCAATTAAAGAGATGCTTGAAAAAAATTCTCAAATCTTAAAAGAGTTGAAATCTGTTAAAATGAGCAAAATATCGCAAACATTTGCAAAAATGAAAGCAGGTGCAGCTGCAAACGTACTCTCTGCAATGGACAATAAAGAAGCGGTATCAATCTTGCAATCGTTAAAACCTAAAGTTGTAGGTAAAATATTAACAAAAATGGATCCGAAAAAAGCATCAGAGTTAACACAACTATTAGCTAAATAATAGTAAAATACTAAAATTTAATTAATAAGCAGGCCGAATCTATGAAAATATCACTCAAAACTATTCCCCATATAGCAAATAAAATTGCAATTGATTTAAACAAAAGTGGTGTTGTTACAATGACAAAAGGGCTTGAAAGTGTTGCATATGAAGCACAAAAAGTTTTAGAAGAGAATGTAAAACAAGAGATGGCTCTTGAAGAAAAAGTAGATGAGATCTGTGAAGACAATGAAGAAGAAATAGAGTTCATGCTTGCGGATGAAAGACAGCTTTTCTTTATGATTAAGAAGAAATTAGCTCCTGAATATGGGGTGATTTTAAATTATGAAGAGAGATACTCTGATATATCTCATAAAATACTCGATGAGCTGTATGAAGAAGATTTAATTCATTTTGATGTAACAGAAAACCGGATTAAAAACATTATTTATAATGCTATCACATCGTTTATTGCCGACACATCAGAAATTGAAGATGCTGTAATGGATAAAATTCGCTCATACAAAAGAAAATTTATCCCAGGCACTGATGAATTTGAAATTTTACATGAAAAACTTTACAGAGAAGAATTAATGAAAAGAGGAATGGAGTAAGCATATGAGCAATTCATTAAAAAAAGCCTGGATATATTTACAAAACGGTACTTTTTTAGAAGCTAATAGTTTTGGTGCGGACAAAACAGAAGTCGGAGAAATAGTCTTTAATACTTCAATGAGTGGTTATCAAGAGATAATGAGTGACCCCTCGTACGCAGGGCAGTTTGTTACTTTTACTATGCCTGAAATCGGAAATGTCGGTGTAAATGAGCAGGATATGGAAAGTACAAAAGCACATGCAAAGGGTATGATAGTAAGAAAATATCAAGGACGATATTCAAATTTCAGAGCTGAAAATTCACTGCATAACTTTTTAATTGACAATGACATTATGGGTATTTGTGATATTGATACAAGATACCTTACAAAAATGCTTAGAAGTGAAGGCTCTATGATGATGATTGCTTCAACACAGGTAAGTGATAAAGAAGAGCTTAAAAAGATATTAGAGAGTTCTCCTCGCATTGAAGATATAAATTACATAGAGCAGGTAAGCACAAAAGAGCCGTATAAGCACACTTCAAGCACTTTTTCATATAGAGAATTCAAGTATGATGAGCCACCAAAAGCAGAGGCAAAAATTGTAGCCATTGATTTCGGTGTGAAACGTAATATCTTAAATGAGCTTGTCAGTGCAGGCATTGAGGTAGAAGTAGTTCCAAATGATTTTATCGCAGAGGATTTGATAGAAAAATATCATGCAAAATTGATTGACGGTGTATTTTTATCAAATGGTCCTGGTGATCCTCTTGTACTTAAGCGTGAACAGCAAGAGATTAAAAAACTTATAGATGCAAAAATTCCGATGTTTGGAATCTGTCTTGGACATCAGCTTCTTTCTATTTCTCATGGTTATGATACATTTAAGTTAAAGTTCGGTCATCACGGTGGAAATCATCCTGTCAAAAATGAAAAAACAGGCTTGGTTGAGATTACGGCTCAAAATCATAACTATAATGTACCTGATACTATTGTCGAAATTGCGTCAGTAACACATACAAACCTTTTTGACGGAACTATTGAAGGACTGCGTTACAACGAGGCTCCTGTGTTTTCCGTGCAGCATCACCCGGAGGCTTCTCCCGGTCCCAAAGAGAGCCGATATATATTCAATGAGTTTTTATCTTTAATAAAAAGATAAAGCTCTCTCTTTTTTCGTTATTTTCTTACATCAAACAAATATTCCTCTATTAATTGTTTACTTTTAGAATAATATTAAAAAAAGTGTCATTTTTGTGTCACTTTTAAGATAGATTAAACAAATTTATTGTTAATATAGAAGCGTTGATTAGTCTTTTAAGTGTAGTGATGCATTTAAAAGACTTAATTGCTTTGAATCTTAAGGAGGCTATATATGGAGAATCGTCCATTAGAGTACGACTATACGGTTGCAAAGATGTTCATGTTAACAACAATTGTTTTAGGAATTGTTGGCATGACTATCGGTGTATTTATTGCATTTGAACTTGCTTTTCCAGGATTGAATACAATCTTTGGTGCAGGTCTTGCCGAATACACAAACTTTAGTCGTCTTCGTCCATTGCACACGGATAGTGTTGCATTTGGTTTTACGGTAAGTGGTATTTTCGCTACTTGGTTTTATGTTGGTCAAAGGGTACTAAAAGTATCTATGGCAGAATCAAAATTTTTGATGTTTATCGGTAAATTACAATTTTGGTTATATGTAATTGGCGTGGCAGCAGCAGTTGTTACACTTTTTATGGGTTATACAAGCTCGAAAGAGTATGCAGAATTTGAATGGCCTATTGATATTGCTATTGTTATAGTATGGGTACTATGGGGTGTGAGTATATTTGGTCTAATCGGTATTCGCCGTGAGAAAAGTTTATATATCTCAATCTGGTATTATATTGCTACATTCTTAGGTGTGGCTATGCTTTACCTGTTTAACAATATGGAAATACCTACTATGCTAGCTACATCTGCCGCAGGTGAAACGAATATAGGTGATTGGTTCCATTCTATTTCTATGTATGCAGGTACAAATGATGCATTGGTACAATGGTGGTATGGACATAATGCAGTTGCATTTGTATTTACAGTGCCTATTATTGCTATGATTTACTACTTTTTACCAAAAGAGTCTGGTCAAGCGATTTATTCTTATAAATTGTCTTTACTTTCATTCTGGGGTTTAATGTTTGTTTATCTTTGGGCTGGTGGTCACCACCTTCTTTATTCAACTGTTCCTGACTGGATGCAAACTATGGGTTCTATTTTTTCAATAGTTCTTATTTTACCATCTTGGGGTTCAGCGATTAATATGCTTCTGACAATGAAGGGTGAATGGCAACAAGTTGCAGCATCTCCATTGATTAAGTTTATGGTTCTTGCATCAACATTCTACATGTTCTCAACATTAGAAGGGCCTATTCAAGCGATTAAATCTGTAAATGCAATTGCGCACTTTACTGACTGGATTGTAGGTCACGTACATGATGGTACTCTTGGTTGGGTTGGCTTTATGATTATTGCAGCACTTTATCATATGGCTCCACGTGTATTTAAACGTGAGTTATACTCAAAAGGTCTTATGGCTGCACAATTCTGGATTCAAACTTTAGGTATCGTTTTATACTTTACTTCTATGTGGATTGCAGGTATTACTCAAGGTATGATGTGGCGTGCACACGATGAATTTGGTAACTTGGCATATTCATTTATGGATACGGTTGATGTTTTACACCCTTACTATGCTTTACGTGGTACAGGTGGATTATTATATCTTGTTGGTTTCTTTATGTTTGCTTATAATATTTATAAAACTATGTCGTCTCGTCCTGTGGAAGAGTCTGAATTACAAAATGCTTCGCCTATGGGCGCTTAAGAAAGGGAGGATTATATTATGTTTCATTGGTTAGAAAAACACCCGTTCTTTTTTGCGGTAGGTGTATTTGTAGTAATTGCTTTTGCAGGTTTGATTGAAATCGTTCCAAACTTTGCACAGGCTTCTCGTCCTGTTATCGGAACAAAACCGGTAACTTTATTAGAACAAGCTGGTCGTGACGTGTATATTAAAAATAGTTGTAATGCATGTCATTCACAGCTTATCCGTCCGTTTAAAGCTGAGACTGACCGCTACGGTCACTACTCTTTAAGTGGGGAGTATGCATATGACAGACCATTTCTTTGGGGTTCTAAAAGAACAGGTCCGGATTTAATGAGAGTAGGAAATTATAGAACTACTGAGTGGCATGAAAACCACATGAAAGATCCAAAATCTGTTATGCCATCAAGTATTATGCCTGGTTATCCGTGGATGTTTAAAAACAGTGCAGATATAGATACTGCATATGCGACACAATTAACAAATGCACAGTTCTTTGGTGTACCGTATAATAAGCCTGTTCCTATGAAAGACGGATCAACTGCAGTAGTTAAAATGGCAGACTCTGTTGCCGGGGCACATGCTATGGCATTGGCAGAAGCAAAAGAGATTACGTCAAAAATGAAAGATCAAAATGTTAAAGATGCGGTAGCACGTGGTGAAATACCTGAAATAGTTGCTTTAATTGCATATTTAAACAGTATGAAATAGGAAAGGTGTAAATAGTGGACTTTTATGAATTTGCACCATATGCATATTTTTTCTTAATTGTATTTTTGGTAGTTGGAAGCTATTCCTATATTTACCATCTTTACAAAAATAGAAAAGACGCATCCGGTGTTGATTATGAACACTATAGTGAAATGGCACTGAAAGATGATATAGGTGATACTCCGGTAAAACCTGTGTCACGTGATAAAGAAAAATAGGAGAGATATATGAATAAGCTTTATCTTTGGGGAATTATCATAACTGCTGCAATGTTGGGTGCAACATATGTAACGGTTGGATACCAAAAAGGTGGTCTCAATGGTGATATCGTCAATATGCTTGCGATTGCAGGTGCAGTTGCACTTGTAATTATTACAATGTTTGTTGTAATCAAGTATGTACGTCAAATGCAAACAGATCAAGCAAGTGGCGAATTGGCAGATGAATCATGGGACAATATAGGTGAATATAAAAACCCGGTACCTTTTGGTTGGGCAATTATGTTTATAGGTACAATGATTTGGGGTATGTGGTATTTTACAATCGGCTATCCGGTCAATGCTTTTTCTCAAATTGGTCAATACAATGAAGAAGTAAAAGAGAAAGATGCTGAATTTGAAAAGAAATATGCAAACATCAAGGGCGAACAACTTGTAAATATGGGTGAATCAGTGTATCTTGTTGAATGTGTTGCTTGTCATGGTTTGAATGCTGATGGTAACAATGAAGTTGATGCAGCTGATTTAAATCAAAGAATTTCAGAAAAAAGTATTAAATATGTTATTAACCACGGTTCAAATAACAAACTTTTAGGTACTGAAATGCCGATGCCTGATCGTAATGGATTGTTTAATGCAGAAACAGGTGCATTAATTACCGATAAAGAGATTGATGCAGTTGCTAAGTATGTTGCGGATGGTCTAAAAGATGCAAACAGTGCAGGTGCAAAAGTATTTGCTAATGTGTGTGCTGCATGTCACGGTCCTGACGGTAAAGGTATGGCGTACGTTGCTCCGGATATTGCTACTTGGAATAAACAACTCGTCATTAACGTATTGGATAATGGCAAAAAAGGTGTAATCGGTAAAATGCCAGCAATGGATAGATTGAATCCTAAACAAAAAGAAGCTATTGCAGCATATGTAATGAGCTTAAGCAAAGGAGAGTAACATGAATGAAAATAGAAGTGTTTTCGCTCTTGACGGTGTTACAGGAATGCTGATTGCAACTGTTTTGCTACTTAGCATACTGGCTTTTTTAAGTGTTAATGCAGTAAGTGTACAACATGCTCAAGCTGAAAACTTTTATAAAATAAAAGATGAAAAATCAATCAAAATGTTTAGCACTGAAAACGCTAAACATATTGTTGATGTGAAGTAAGGAGTTTAAAAATGGAAAAAATTATTTCTTGGGGTCTTGTAATTATGGCTGCATATACTCTTTGGGCGGTGGTAACACCAAATCATCTGTTTGTAGGTTAGGAAATTTTATTGAAATTTTTAACTAGAGGGCTTTATGCCCTCACCCTCATTCTATTGTTTCAAACACATTTATTTGCAGAGTATTTATATAAAGACGAAATTATACATAATCCTAAGTTCACGGAAGAAGTGGAATCTTTAGGAAGAGAACTGTATAAAAAAACAGGCATATCTTTAAAGCTTTTGATGCTCAAAGAAATACCTAAAAATACTACGATGTATGCATATGAAAAGAAAATATTAGATACATTTCATACACCGACAATATTGTTGACATTCTCAGAGATGAATTCTCAGGTAGACATAGAAGCAAATGATAAATCTTTATATAAATATTTTGATAAGAAGCAGGTACTTAGCCCGGTTACATCTTATGTACAGGCTTTTATGATGGCAGCATTTTATGCTAAAAGTTGGGATGATTTTGTCAGCATTATGAGTAATACCGGAGGAACTATTCTCCCTCTTTTAGGCGGGAAAGCAAAAAAAGGCACAATAACAGGAAAATATTCTGCCGCGATGTTTAACGGTTATTTAGATATTGCGCAGCAGATTGCAAAGGCAAAAGGTGTGAAATTAGGGCATGGCTTCGATAGTGATGCAAATCAAACATCTTTATTCTATGTGAAGTTATTATTCTATGGTTTTATTATATATGGTATAGTCATGCTTATTAGAAGAAGAATTTATAAAATAAGGCATAAAAATGAAAATTTTCGAAAGTGGTAAACTTTGGCCCTATGCAATAGGGTTAGCGATTACAGGTGTTTTTTGTCTCGGTGTATGGACTATAATAGAAACTGGTAAAGCAGATATACAGCCAAGTGATGATTATATGACAAAGTATCAAGATGCAGATGCAAATGCAAATAAGTTGATTCAAGCACGTATAGATTTTGATAAAGATTATAAACTAAAATATGTTTCAGATAAAATTTCGCAAAATGGCTGTGATGTGAAGTATGCCCTGACAACCAAAGACGGCAAGGCAGTCAAAGGTGCGAAAATGCTTTTGGAAATAAGCCGTCCTGAGGTTGAGATATATACTAAAATGCTTGATAATCCGAAATTTGAAGAGAATGTTTATGTTTTTCATGATGTAAAGTTTCCAAAAGTAGGTGTTTGGAATTTATTATTAAAAGTAGATGTCGGTGATAAAAGCAGATTTTATGCTATAAAAACTGATACTCGTATCACAAATGA
>JAMORM010000049.1 GCA_027063585.1 Sulfurimonas sp.
AGTAAAAACAAGAGCAAAAGGAAGGGTATAATAGTATTCAAACCCAAGCAGTGAACGAGATGTTTCACTGTATGCCAAAAGCTTTAAAAATCCGGTAACGGTTGCACCGATAAGAATGCCTATCACGGATGATAGGAACACCCACTTTGTAACACTGAAAAGAATAGCCGTCTGTTCCGTTATGTGTCTTTGAATCATATGATTTTTCTACTTTAAAGTCTTTAAAAAGATTATAACACTTTTTAGGTCTATTTCTTAGAATTTTTTCCAAAAAGAGCTGCTAAATAGAACAAAAACAGTATAACACTCCAATCTGCCTATAATCATAGCCACGGAGAGAAAAATTTTATCAAAATCGGAAAAAAAGGAAAAATTATCGGCAGGACCAACCATAGAAAATCCCGGACCGATATTGCCAACAATTGCAAATGCACCGGAAATTGAAGTCATTGCATCATATCCACGTGCATAAATATAGACAGTCACAATAGCAACGGTAATCATAAACAGCGTAAAAAAACCAAAAGTGGAAGATAAAATTCTCTCTTTTTGTTTTACCCCATCAATAAAAACAGAAATAATCATATTTGGGTGCAGTATCCTTTTGAGTTCCGAAGCCAATGTTTTAAAAATAATAACATGGCGAACAATCTTAATACCGCCTGCCGTTGAACCTGCATTGCCACCCATTAAAAGCCCTATAAATATAATCGCTATTGCCAAGTGAGACCATGAGCCATAATCAATGGTTGCAAAGCCTGTCGTTGTCATTACGGAAGCTATTGTAAATGACGAATGCTTCAAGGCATCATAAAAAGAATCTCCGCTTATATCTACATGCACAAGACTCAAAAGAACACTCAACACTATAAAAATAATAAAATACCATTTGACCTCTTCCGTTTTATAACCGCCGGTATCCTTATAGTAAAGCTTCAAGTGTGCTAAAAAGTTTATACCCGCTAGCATCATAAAAATTGTAGTTGTCCAAATAATCCCGTCACTGGTAAAATAACCCAAAGAATCATTTTTTGTAGAAAAACCGCCTGTTGAAATTGTCGAAAATGCATGATTTATTGCATCAAACCAGCTCATACCAAAAAACTTCAAAAGTATCATATCGACAAGTGTCAACAATGTATACACTATCCACAAGCTTAAGGCTGTGTCTTTTATTTTTGGTGTTAGTTTCTCAAGTTGAACACCTGTTGATTCAGCTTTAAAAAGAGATAAACTTCCCGTAGGATTTATGACAGATAAAAGTCCCACACCAAGAACAATAACACCAAGTCCGCCAAGCCAGTGCATCAAACTTCTGTGAAAGAGTATCAAATGCGGCAAGGCTTCTATATCGGTGTAAACTGTTGCTCCTGTAGTTGTAAACCCGCTGATGGCTTCAAAGAACGAAGATGCAAAGGATATATCAGTATATAAAAACAGCGGTATGGCTCCGGCGACTCCAAGCAGCACCCAAAGCAGATTTACCACCAATATACTCTCTTTTATTTTTAAATCAAGTTCATGATTTCTCAGCCATATCCATATGCTCAAATTTACTAAAAAAAACACACCGTCATAGAACAAAAATTTTATATACTGCTCTTTATAGATAATGCCGATTAAGACATCAAGCAAAAATATAACAGAAACAGTTATACCTATAAGAGAAAGAATTTTTAACACATTTTTATAGTTCATAAATCCATTCTTTTACTTTAGAACTTATCTTTACCGCCGAAAATGCTACAATCAAATCATTTTCTTGAAGTTTAATCTTTTCTTTAAGAGTGTGCATCACGTTTTCTCGTAAATAAAACATCCCTGATTCCTTTACATGTAAAGGTTTTATAACTTTGTCAATGAGTTTGGATGATGGAAAAACTTTACGCATAAAGACTACAGCCTTTGCTCCGCAATAACTTTTTTGAATAATAACACCAGTAGAACTAATCTCTTCCATAATTGTATTGTATGCACTCATTTTAGGGCCTCTGACTACTACTATACCCAAAGAGTGCATCAGATTGTAATATTCCATTTCATTGTTAATAGCAACAACTTTTTTTATTCCACTCTCTTTTGCTTCAAGACATTTTATTATATTGTACTCATCATTATTCGTAGCCGCTACAAAAATATCTGCACTCTCCAAGCCTTCGTCTTCAAAGATATCATGCGAACCATATTTGTAATTAATTATAGAAACCTTGCCTCTGAGTTCTTCATCTGCAATTTCACAAAGTTTTAAATCTTTTTCCACCAGTTTCACTTCTTTTGTGACCTTTAAAAGCTCTTTTGATATTGCAATGCCTAGTTCGCCTCCGCCAAAAACAACGCACTTCTGAATGTCCAGGCTATTATCCAAATCCAGTTTTAAACATACCTGTCTAATCTCATTCTCATCGCCAAAAAAATAAACAAGATCATTGGGGAGTATTTCAACATTTTCATCAGGAATAAAAAACTTTTTCTTTCGCTCAATGCCTACTATTTTAAAAACATCCGAACGGAGTGTCTGAGGGAGAGTTGTGCTTGAAACCATTATAGAAATAAGCTTATAAGGGGTATATTTGAAAAATTTTACATTATTGGCTTTTGGGTATTTCAAAAGCGATGACACTGCCCGAGAAGCAAGCTTTAAAGGAAAAATAACTTTCTCAACATCAAGTTTCTTTTGAATAATTTGTTCTTGAAAAAAATATTTTTGCACTCTTACAAATTTTCTTTTTACATGTAAAGTAGCATCAACCATCATCGCAGAGACGAGATTGACATTATCAATATTTGTTACTGCGATAAACAGATCAATTTCCTGCCCTATAAAACTTTTGTAGGTATTCGCATCTTCGACATCTCCTCGAAGCGGTAAAATATCCAAACTCTCTTGAATTGCGTCCAAAGCCTGTGAATTTTTATCAATTATCGTAACGTTGTGCCCAATACTCAGTGTTTTAGCAAGGTTAAAACCCACCTTTCCGGCACCGGCAATAATAATATTCATACAACAGCTCCTTAAAAAAGATCAGCCAATTATATCACTATAGTCATATTTTTTAGTATCTATATAATATTTTTTCCCGACAACAATAATTCTCTCATCTTTTTTTGCACTCTTTTTAAATTTTGCTGTAATTTTTTTGATCTTTTTCTCTGAAAAATCATACTGTTTGAGATGCTTTTTTAAAGAAATGACTTTACTTGCCTCTACAGGTTCCGGTTCAATCTTTGGTTCAATTTCTGCTTCAAGCATCTCTTCTTCTATTGCTGTTTCCTGCGGTGCATTGAGCATAAATTGAGACGAAATAGTGCTGAGAATATTTTTAAGCTGTTCATCTTTTTCTTTGTAAATTTTTTCTATCTTTTCACGTTCTTCTATAAGCATCTGCTCTTTTTGATCTCTGAGGCTTCGTGTTTCATTCTCTAATGTATCTACACGTGACTGCAATTTTTTATTTTGCTCTTCAAGGAGTTTATAATATCTGTCATTATTTACTGCAGTACCTCTTTGCTGCGCAGGTTTTCTGGCTCCAGTTTTTGCCTGTTTTTCATCCACCATTACCATCTTCACACCCTCTTGAAGCACACTTTGCAGAGAGCCTCGTCTTATACGGTTATGTATTGCCTCTTTTGAGACACCAAAATACTCTGCCGCATCATTTACACTCATTTTTTTCATCTGTTTTTTCCTCTGCTACCGCATATTTTCAAAAACAAGAGGAGCTTCCCACTCACCCTCTCTTACCATCTTCATCACTTTTTGCAAATCATCAAGCTTGGCTCCTTTTACACGAATAGAATCTCCTTCTATTTGTGCGTTTACTTTGAGTTTCATCTTTTTAATGTCTGCCGTAATTTTTTTGGCCTCTTTGGATTCTATATAGTCAACGATTTTAAAAGTCGCTTTACGTGTGCCACCGCTTGCATCTTCAACTCTAAGCTCATCCAAGACTTTAGATGAAAGTCCTTGTTTTAGCAGTTTTGCTATAACAATGTCTTTAAGCGCATCAAGTTTATTATCACTTGAAGCTACAAGCACTAACACTTTATCTTTCTCTTTTAAATTGACTTCATAAGTAGTTCCCTTAAAATCATAACGATTTGAAACTTCTCTCTCTACTAAGTTAATAGCATTTTTTAAGTTTTGCATATCTATTTTTGCCGTTATATCAAATGAGTGCTCTTTTGCCATGGTTCACCTTTTTTTGTTTTAATTATAACATAGTTTGTTTGTTAGTAAAAATACACAATATTTCTTAATTGGAGACTTTTTTGCTATACTTTGAACTATTTTTAATATTATGAAAAAGGTTTGGATCATTAAAATGTACAGTTTTAGCGATATAGTGCGACTTCACAAAGAAAGTATTCTTAATGAACTTTTAGACAAACATGTTATCTGTATTGATAAATATGATGTAAAAAAAGTTCAAAAAGTTGCTGATTTTTATGAAAAAGTATTGCAAGACCTTTGTCAGAATATTGATGAAGAAAAAATAATTGCCGACTTTACTGAATTAGCAAAATACAAATTTTCTATTAATGTTCCCTATACTATTATAACCAATGAAATTTTCGGATTGAAAAATATTTTACTTTCAAAACTAGCCGATAACAATAAAAACGACCATAATAACAGTCTTGAAATTTTTCAACTTATCACCATTTTTAAACAAATTAACGACAGTATTGCATACATATATTTAACACACTACATTACACAACTCGTTTCCATTAATAATGTCCGACTCAGTTCCATCTCTGACTTAATGGAAATAGATATTATTAAACATTATCAATCTCATGTTGTCTGGCTGAGTGATTTGGCACTAAGTATTCGAAATTTTCAAAAAAATGAATTTCCTCAGCGTAGTGAAAGCCTCTGTGATTTTGGGCAATGGTTGCAAAAAGATGCAAGAGTTATAATACAAAACAACTCAAAATTCAAAACACTTGATGAACTCCATAAAAGTTTACACATGTTTGCTAAAAAAATATATTTACTATTAATATACAAAGACAAGCACAACTACAAAGAGTATCATGCACTTATTTCTTATTTAGAAAAATGTGAGCTTATTTCTTTAAGTATAGGTACAGAGCTTGCTCTAATTGACAATTCTGCAATCAATAAGAAAAAAAACAAAGATATCCTCACTGGGGCGCTTAATAGAAATAATTTACATTCTATTTTCACAACACAGTATGAACTCTCTCGAGCAACGGACAATACTTTTATGATTGCAATGTGCGACTTGGACTACTTTAAAAATATTAATGATACTTATGGACATATTGCAGGAGACAAGATGCTTAAACTTTTTGTAGATACGGTAAAAGAACATATTAGAAACTCTGATCTCATTATTAGATACGGAGGGGAAGAATTTCTTATAATTCTTTCTGCCATACAAAAAGAACAGAGCCTGCTGGTTTTACAAAAAATTCGTGAAAGTTTTGCATTAAAGATATTGGAATTTGAACAACAGAACATCAGTGCTACAGTGAGTATAGGGGCTACTGAAATTATTCCAAGAAGAGAATATCGTAGTGATTTTGTAGATGAATATCTTATGATCGCAGACAAGATGCTGTATTTGGCAAAGAATAACGGAAGAAACAGAATAGAGATAGTATAATATTTTGATATATATCATCTTCTAATTTATAAAAATAAGCTACTATAAAATAAAAAATACAGGTTTTCAATGCAAGAAAAAGATTTAGAACAAAAGCTGAACAAGCGTGAACGGTATAAAGCCAGACTCAAACCGTATGATTATTTCGTCAAAGAATTTGAGACTATTGATTTTGACAGTCTGGGAGAAGGTGACAGATTCTATCTGCAAGATTTCGGGATTTTTAATACCGACTTTTTAGAAGATGAATTTACAATCCGCATACGTGTTGCCGGTGGTAGAATCTCTACACAACAGTTTGCCTTTCTTGCAGACATAGTCAACAAATATGATTTAACCCTTGTTGTAACGGCACGAGCAGGCTTTCAACTCCATGACGTAGAGGCTGAAGATGTCCATGAAATCTTTAAACTCTTAAATGATAACGGACTCATTACTTGGCAAAGTTTCGGTGATAACATTAGGAATATCGTAACCGATGTATATGACGGTGTGAACAGGTATGCAAAAATAGAAGTCTATCCGCTCATCAAACAGATGCAGGATTACATTATAAAAAATCCGAAATATGTCGGTATGCTGCCTCGCCGTGTGAGTATCGGTCTTTCAGGAAACAGTGCAAATGTCAACTCTTTTTTTGCAAACGACGTCTACTTTGCACTCGCAAAAAAAGATGACGCCTATGGCTTTAACGTTTATATGGGTGGGAAAAACACCGAAATAGCAAAAGATGCCGATATATTTTTACTTTATGAAGAGGTTTTTGATTTTTTTACAGCCTTTGTTGAAACTTTTTATACGCACGGCTCACGATTTTCACGCTCAAAAACAAGACTTTTTTATATGATAGAAGATTTAGGGCTGGACAAACTCAAAGAGCTTATGGAGAATGTATATGGAAAAAAATTCAACCGTGCCGGCGAACTACAGCTCTTACATGCTGAGTTTAATGAGTTTGAAGTTTTAGATAACAACAAATACGCCTTTTGTTATCAAACAGATTTTGCACGTATTTCACCAAAAGAGATGCGTCAAATCAGTGATTATGCTAACAAACACAATGCACACATTCGTTTGGGTATTGACCAAAATATTTACATTATAGGCGTAGATGAAAAAGTGGCTCCTTTCGATTCTCCTGCGCTTAGTTCTACTATAGTCTCCTGTGCGGGAAACCTCTGCCCTTACGCTGTTTGGAGCATTAAAGATGAAAGTGCCGAGTATCTGCCACTGGAAAAAATTTATCAACACAAAATAAAAGTCGGATTTTCCGGCTGTGCAAAAGGATGTGGACGTCATCGCCACACTGACATTGGGCTCATCGGACTTAAAACAAACAATTTTGGAGATACCGACGGAGGAGCAAGAGTTTTTATAGGTGCAGAGCATGACAACGGAAAAAGTGTCGCAAGGCAACTCTTTTCTATGGTACCGTTTGTGCATTTAAAAGAGACCATAACACTCATTGTAGAACTTTTTGAAAAAAGCAAACATAAAAATTTTCAACTTTATGCACATCACATTTTAAATAAATATTCTGAAGATTTTTTAAGTCTCTGGCACCTCTACAATCTTAAAAACAAAACATCGTTCACACTTCCAAAACAAGAAACTAATCTTACATGTAAAGAGGAAGAGAAACTGCTTTTTGAGAGTTTTTCAGATGTTACACTTATAGAAAATGATTTTAAAAAAACAGTGAGTGCTCTGGCAAAAGAGCTATGGACGGTAGCAGGAAAAGACCCGCACTACAAACCACCTGTTGAAAGAGTTAATTTCAGATAAATTACTTAAAAACTAGGACTCCCGTCAAATCCAAAACCACTGTCAAACCCACCGCCGAAATTTTGTGAAAAACTGGGGTCGGTGTACCCCGCCATTGTTGACTTCATACGAAGCTTTTCAATATCTGCTTTACTTGAGATATTTTGGGGACAAACCAGAGTACATTCGTTACATAAAGTACAATCCCATACACCATTTGTCTGTACAGTGTCTATTTTTTCTTTAGGAGATGCT
The DNA here is from genome assembly GCA_027063585.1 of Sulfurimonas sp. Lineage (GTDB taxonomy): Bacteria > Campylobacterota > Campylobacteria > Campylobacterales > Sulfurimonadaceae > Sulfurimonas. The sequence goes on from JAMORM010000049.1 coordinate 7,656, forward strand.
TCACGTTTGTCACTCACATATTTCCATACACCCGTAAGAGCAAATGGTCCTAAAAATTCTTCGTTTACACTATAAACAGGACAGGCAGAATAGCAAGAACCGCATAAAATACAGTCACTTTGCAGTGCATTTATTTTTTCATCCTCATGAGTAAGTTTTGCATCTTTGTTATATATTTGCAACCATGTTTTTGCACGCTTGTTAGTCTCTAGGGCTCTGTCCATATTGACAACCAAATCCCGTATTACTTCGACATTTTTGAGTGGTTCTATAACATCACCATCCTGCACTTTATAAGCACAGGCTAATACCTCTTTTTCATTTACCCGCATAGCACAACTTCCGCACACACTGCTGCGACATCCGCTACTAAATACCAAAGAGCTGTCTTGCTCTGTTTTTATGGTGTGCAAAAGCTCCAACAATGTAGCATCCTGCAAATCTACATCATACTCTATAAAGCTCTTATCTCTTTTTATATTTATTTTCATCACTTTACTCCTCTGCCACAAAATGAGCGCCACAACTCTCTTTTCTTGCTAATGCGCTTACAACAACTGCCTCGCAGACATCAAGCATATTTCGAAATTCTATAAACTCTATTAAGTTAGTATTATAGACTTTGGAATCATCTTTCACACCCATCATAGGAAGCTGGTTTTTAAGCAGTTGTATCTCTTTTTGTGCTCTCAAGAGTTCGCTCTCTTTTCTTATGATTCCAACTTTTTTATACAACAGTTCGCCTAATTCGGTTCGCCTTTGATAAAAATCAATTTCATTTGTAAACTCTTTTAACACTTCTATAAAATTTGTTTCTTTTTTGAAATCAAAATCATTGTGGCACTTGTCATCACAAAAGCTAAAGTTTGCCGCACTTTTTCCCGCTTCACGTCCAAAAACAATAATTTCTAGAAGAGAATTACCGCCTAAACGGTTGGCCCCGTGTACTTTATGATTGGCACACTCACCGCAGGCAAACAAACCACTCACACTTGTTTGTGATTTGTTATCAACTTCTATGCCTCCCATTGTATAATGTGCCACTGCTTTTATGGGAATCAAATCTTTCACAGGGTCAACATTTTCATACAAGATTGCCAACTTTCTCTCTTGAGGCAGGTTTTCATCTATAAACTGCTCACCCAAATGGCGAATATCCAAGAAAACCTCCTCCCCTGCCAAAATCTGTGCGTTAATGGCACGGCTCACTTCATCCCGTGGGGCGAGTTCATTGACAAATCTTTCCCCTTTGGAGTTAAGCAGGTAACCGCCCTCGCCTCTGGCACTCTCACTGATTAAAATAGAAGAGTTTTTCAAGCCTGTAGGATGAAATTGCACAAATTCCATGCCAAGCAATTTTGCACCGGCTCTTGAAGATGCCGCAATGCCGTCACCCGTAGAAGCTGTCGAGTTT
>JAMORM010000050.1 GCA_027063585.1 Sulfurimonas sp.
ACGATTGAATCAACAAGTTGAGAATCAAATTTTGTCAATTCGCTGTATTTGTAATATTCGTAGGAGAGTGAAAGACTTAGGAGCGTCAGGAGTAGAATGAAAAAGAGAAAGTAGTCTTTTTTGACGCTAAAAAGCGTCACTTTCTCTAAGACTTGCATCTAAATAGAGGGCATTTCCATTTGCGGCATATCAATATTTGCCGAGCTTGTATCTACATTTTCATAGACGGTTTCAACGCCTTGTGCATAGCCGGGTGCATCTACGAAGCGGGTAAGTTTTTTTTGAAAGATGAGTTTTACATGTCCCGTAGGACCGTTTCTTTGTTTACCGATGATGATTTCAGCATCTTCTTCTTCTTTTTCAATATAGGTTGAGGTAAACTCTTTGCCTTCTGCTTTTGCCGCTTTTTCACGCTCTTTTTCTTCTTTGTAAAGGTAAACATCATCACGGTAGACAAATAAAATAATGTCTGCATCCTGCTCAATGGAACCTGATTCTCGAATATCACTGAGCATCGGACGTTTGTCATTACGACTCTCAAGTCCACGGTTAAGCTGTGAGAGTGCGACTATTGGCATTTCAAGCTCACGCGCAAGCATTTTAAGCCCACGTGATATTTCTGATACCTGTAAGTGACGGTCTTGATTACCGACACCCTGCATAATCTGCAAATAATCTATCACGGCTATTTCAATCTCGGGATGCTGATTTTTGAGTTTTCTAAGCTTGCTTCTGAGCTGGTTAATGTTGATACTTCCCTGATCATCCACAAAAAGTTTTGCAGAATTCATTTTATCGATTGCCCCGTTGAGGTTGGACCACTGATCATCATTCATATCGCCCACACGGAGCTTTTGCAGAGGAATGGAAGTCTGAATAGAGAGCAGACGCAACATTAACTGTTCAGCCGGCATTTCAAGCGAGAAAAACGCAACACCTTTGCCTTGGAGTATCAGTGAATTGACGGTGTTGAGGATAAAAGAAGTATTATGTGTGACGGTCATATCTTCTAATAAAAAAAGATGGTTTCCATCTATGGTAAATCCATAATAATCATCCACTTTGTCGTATTCGACTTGAATGCTTGTATGGAGATGTTCCCGTTTTGAGAGGAGTTCTCTTGCTTTTTTTCTGGCAATTTTTGTTGGAATTTTGTCTAAATGCCCTACTATACGTAGTCGAAATACATCACATTCATAATTGATTTTTTTAATTTTGGCTTTTTTTGTTTTTATGGAAACGCGAAATCCAAGTGAATCTGCTAAAAATTTAATTTGACGGGCGAGCTTTTCATCTTTTTGTACAATTTCAAAAACATGAAATTTATCATCATAATACCCATCACTGTCTATAAGTCCGGCTAAAAGTTCCAGTCTGTTTTTTTGTGAATTTTTCAAATATTGATGAGGAATATGTTTTGCGTTTAATACTCCTAATTCTCTTAGTTTTTTTTGCAGTGAGTTGTCTGAAAATTTTGAAACACCACGTTTTCCTGAAGTTATTGCATATATAGGACATTTTTCTTTGTTGTTATGCTGTTTTGTCACTTGAAGATGCAAATTTTTGGCATAATTGTTTAAATAATGGACAACTTCTTTGTCTTGTGTGGCAATAGCAACACTGCTACTTGTCCCATCGCCTAACCATATTCCAAGAAAATAAGGCTCTATGTGGAGTTTTTGCTTAGGAAATTCAACGGCTACCTTGTAGCCTTTGTAATTGGAATGAAATTTATTTGATTTTTGAATGTACTCTTTTACCGGTATATTTAAAATATCTCCATGTTTATACTTGTTCTCATTTCTGCTGCGTTTGAGTGAAAGTATATGACTTTCGTTCACACGGTAATCAATTCCTTTATTTTGCCGTACCCAATACATTTTTTCTCTGCCCCGAGCAAGTGAGAGGACATTACGCGGTGTCGAATCATCACCCATAAGTTGCTCGCCTACTTGAATATCTTCGACATTTTTAACTGTTCCATCAAACATCAAAACTTTTGTACCTCGTCCAAGGCATTTCCCCATCGCAGGTCGAGCTGCAATAATGACAAGGTCTCCTTTGCCAAACCCCGTTGTCATTTTGTTAAGTTCTTTAAACCCTGTATCGACACCGACAAGCACGGAATTTCCCCGTGCTTTCATCTCTTTAATGTACTCCATCGTATCAAAAGTCATTTTTGGAGAGTCTTTAAAGTCACTTGTCTGGTTGTCTTGGGTGATTTCATAGAGTTTTTTCTCTACAATGTCGACAACTTCGGCAGAGGGAAGTTCCTCTTCGACGGTCACTCTTTTTATCTCGGTCGTGAGTGTTAAAAGATGGCGTTTGAGTGATTTGTCTTTGATTTCATCGACATAGGCCTTGGTATTTGAAATCGGGTTTGCAGAGAGAATTTCAAGTAAAACCTGTTCGTCAAATTTTTTGGCCTTGATGAGTTCTTTTTTGATAAACTCTTCATCTATGGGCTGATCTTTTTGCAAGAGCAAGAGCATTGCAGAAAATATATCCTGATGTGCAGGCAGATAAAAATCATCTTTTTTCAGTGCTACGCTAAGTTCATCAAACTGGCTCGGTTCAAAGACTATGGAGCTTAATACGGAACGCTCAAAAGCGAGATTGTAGAGATTGTCCTGCATTATGCCTTCCCTACCATTTTTTCCACTTCACTCACAAATCTGTTTACGAGTTCTTTCTCGTCAAGATTCGCGACTACTTCGCCTTTGACCATGACAAGCCCTTTACCTTTGCCGTAGGCTATGGCGACATCAGCATGTTTTGCCTCGCCTATGGCATTGACGACACAGCCCATTACGCTTACATCTAGCGGTGTTTTTATATGTGCCGTTCTTTTTTCTATCTCTGCAACAGCACTTACCAAGTCAGCTTCAATTCTTCCGCAGGTTGGGCAGGAGATGATGTTAAGCCCTTCTTTGAGCACGCCGCTGTCTTTTAGAATGGCACGTCCGACTTTTATCTCTTCTTCAAGCTCACCGGTAATGGAAACACGCATAGTATCACCGATGCCCTCGAGTAAAAGTGTTCCTAAACCTATGGCACTTTTGACAGTAGCATGAAAAATTGTTCCCGCTTCGGTAACACCCAAATGAAACGGATAGATATTTTTAGGGCGTAACATTCTATAGGCTTCTACCGTTCTTTGCACATCGCTGGCTTTGAGTGAGATCTTAATGTCATTAAAGCCTAAATCTTCTAAAAATTTGATGTTATATTCAGCCGATGCGACCATTGCTTCTGCCGTCGGACCATACTTATCGTCAAATTCTTTTTCTAAGCTTCCTGCATTAACCCCAATGCGAATAGGGAGGTTTCTCTCTTGGCATGCTTTTACTATCTCTTTTATTTTGTTCTTATCGCCGATATTCCCGGGATTAAAACGAATACAGTCAACGGACTCGGCTGCAATGAGTGCGAGTTTGTAGTTAAAGTGTATGTCTGCAACAAGCGGCAGTGAAATCTGCTCTTTAATTGCTTTGAGTGCCAAGGCATCTTCCATATCAGGCACGGCAACACGGACAATGTCCGCACCTGCAAAATGAAGACGTTTTATCTGCTCGACCGTCGCTGCAACATTGTGTGTGTCAGAGTAGGTCATAGACTGCACGGAAATGGGGGCATCCCCGCCCACAGCCACATCACCGACAAATATTTTTTTAGTAGGGTATCTTTTTATCATAAAATGATTTTAGCTTTTTTTTGATGAAGAAGTGCTTTAGTTATGATAATTCAAAACTAATTTTTATTTGATTTTCGGAAGCAAGGTTTTAACCTTGCCTTTTAGGCTTTAAAGCAAATTAGCCTAGGTTAAAACCTCAATGCCATTAAGTTAAGAAAAAAGTTCGATATTCTTTCGGAACCTAGGGTTTAAACGCTAAAGCGTAACTTAGAAAAAAACTAAATTTTTTTCTGTAACCTAGGCCTTAGTCTTGAAAGACACAAAGCCCGCACTGAAGTACGGGTTCCGAAAAAAGTTTAGAATTTGAAATCTAAATTTGTATAGAAGTAACGACCGGGTTCATTGAGAAGGAGTTTTTCTCCGCTTCCCGTAGCAACAAGTGTTAAATCTATATAAGTATTACTTTGTGCATAGGTTTTGTCAAACATATTATTTACACCGACGGTAAAGTCAAATTTTTTATTTACTGCATGTTTTATTTTTGCGTTGAGTACTGCCCAGCCTGCTAAAACCTGCTCGCCGTTGTCATCATCTATTTTATCCCATTTTTTACTTGCTTGAACTTCCAGTGTTGCCAAAGAGTTACTTGCATATTCATAATTAAGTGCGGCATTTGCGCGAAGTGGAGCCATGTCTGCAAGATTTGTATTTGTCTCTCCTGCAAGGGCATGATCTTTTTTCCCACGTTTGTAAGAAGCGCCCATGTCAAGTGTTATATCATCATTTATGTAGTAAGAACCACTTAGTTCCGCTCCGTAAACTTTGGCGTCAATATTTTCAAATATATTTGAGCTTTTTGTGGCATTGATATAGATGTAATTTTTTAGTTTTGAATAGAACCCTTTTATTTTTAGTTTAAAGTAGTCATTATCTGTCTCATACCCAAAATCGACTTCTTGATTTTTTGTTTGGTCAAGTGTCGGTGTTCCTTTTAGTCCACCTTTCATAAAATACAATTCTCTTCCATCAGGAACGCGGTAAGCCTGCCCGACTCCAAAAAAGAGTTTGTTTTGACTGTTGAGTGCATAGGTTGTAAAAATATTTATACCAAGTCCGTTGTATGTGTTTGACTGGTGTGCACTGTTGTCATCTTGAACTTTTGAGTGATCGTATCTTGCTCCTGCTTTTACATGTAAGGCACTGTATTGTTTTTCAAGTGTTGTAAAAACGGCACTGTTTTTTGTTAGGGCATGATCAATACTATCACCTTTAAACAAACCATTATTATTATTTATATATTCACCTCTCCATTTTCGTCTGCTGCCGTCTAATCCAACAACAAGTGTATAAGAGTTGATGTTAAAACTGTTTTTGAGCTTTACTCCCTGCATCGTCGTCCACATATGGTTTGTTGTGTCATTTGAGGTGTTTGAGTCATTAGCAGAATTTCTATATTCGGTACTCATCGGATGATCTACATCAGAGTAGTAATATTGCAGATTAATATTTTTGTATGTATCGGAAATATTGTCTATATTATATGCAACACTGTATATGTTAGAATCATCAGAAATCGCATCCATCGAAGTGTTTGGATACATCACATTGTCACTACGATTTGCCGTGACGCTCAAACGCAGTTCCTGATTTTTAGCAGTCGTTATAAATGCTTTTGCCATCATTGAATTTTTTTTGTAGGCTTGCATATCTTCATATTGTGGCTGGTACTGATTACCGGTAGGGGCTTTTTTCTTGACCTGTTGCGCAAGAGTATCACTGTTTCCGTCATGGTACTGATCGCTTGATTCTGTTGAAGCAGTTACTAAAACTCTGATGAGATCATTGCCTCCGCTGGCAGTTGCTCCAAATTTTTTGTAGTTCCATGAACCAAAACCTAAATTGATTTGTCCTTGAAAATCTTTGCTGGGTTTTTTTGTCGTGATTTTAAGTCCCCCGCTTAAATTACCGTAATTTTGGACATCATAAGGACCTTCAATAACTTCGATTGTATCAATTTGATTTGTCAAAATGTGTGAAACAGGAGGATCCATTCTGTTTGGACAGGCACCGTAAACTTTTGTACCGTCAACTTCTACGGAAATGTTGTCACGTTTTTGTCCACGAATTAAGACATCGTTCGCTATACCGCTACGACGGCTCATGTCTATAGCCGGAACGGAAGTGCTGAGTGCTTCGGCGACATCTGCCGAAGTTTGTGCATTTTGCGCTACCTCGGTTATGGTTGTCGACTCTATACTCAACGGCGCAAGTTCAATTTCAGACGCATATAAAGAGGAGAATACCAAAAGTGATAAGCTGATCGTTTTTTTCATTTTTTGCCTTTTTTTGTTTAATAAATAGTTTAAATAATAATTTTAAGAAATTATTTAACTTATCATACAAAAAGAAGTGTTACAAAAGTATTAATTTTTTTGCTAAAATTACAATATGAGTACAAAAGAAAAAATAAAACGGACAATTTTAATAGCTTTGGGTTTTGCCTTGGCAACATATTTGATTATGAGCGGGATGGCTATGTTGGGTGTGAAGTAGCCTTACCTGGTAAATCTTTAAGATGTACAGCCCAGGTTAAAACCTGGGTTCCGAAAAAAATTTAGTATTTTTAAATATTAACATTAGCAGGAAAATTCATAGTAACACAGTGCAGTGAGCCGTGCTGGCGAATTAAAATAGAACAGTCTATAGCAATAATTTCTCGTTGTGGAAATGTTTTTTTGAAAATTTCAATGGCCTCTGTATCTTGAGAAACACCGTAAAGAGGCACTAAAACGGCGCCGTTGACAAAAAGAAAATTGGCATAGGTGGCAGGGAGCCTTTCTCCTTCAAAATAGAGTGCATCGCACATTGGCAGAGAAATAAGTTCTAAATCCTGCTCTTTAGCTGTCATTTGCAACTCTTCTTCCATAAGTTTTAGTTCATGATAATGTTCATCATTTATATTATCACATTTTACATACATAATGGTTTTTTCATCTATAAATCTGGCAAGTGTATCTATATGTGAGTCCGTGTCATCCCCTGCCAAATAACCGTGATTTAAGTATAAAATATGTTGTGCCCCAAAAAACTCTTTTAATTTTTGTGTAATTTGTGTCGGATTTAAATGCGGATTACGATTTTGATTGAGCATGCAGGCTGCGGTGGTTAAAATTGTACCGGCACCGTTACTCTCAATGGCTCCGCCTTCAAGAACAAAATCAATATTTTTAAGTTTACATGTAAGGTAGTTGTGAGCTATGTTTTGTGTCATTAAATTATCTTTTTGTGCATCAAATTTATTGCCCCAGCCGTTAAAAATGAAATTCAATAAAACAATTTCATCGTTTTGTTCTAATGAAAGAGCAGAACAATCCCTCGCCCAGGTGTCATCAGTGGTATATTGCACAAATTCAAGATTATTCTCATCTGTAAAATGTGCTTTTACTTCATCTACATCATGTACTACGACAAGACACTTTTGATATTTTCTGATTGCGTTGATGATATTTATAAAGGTTTTTTGTGCTTCGCTAAGGTAAGTAACCCAGTCCGTATTTGCATGGGGAAATAGTATTTGAGTAAAACTTTGTTCTTCAAATTCGGCGATTAGCCTTTTTTTCTCTTTCATGTAGTATAATTCTCCCATGGCTTACATCACATTAAATAAAAACCATTTTTTTAATAACCTTAACATTATTACAAAATTAACTAAAGCGAAAGATAAAATAGCGCTGGTTTTAAAAGACAATGCCTATGGACACGGACTTTTAGAAATTGCAAAGTTAGCAAAAGAATATGGCATAACAAAGGCAGTAGTGCGCTCAAACGAAGAAGCGAAGAAGATAGAAGATTTTTTTGAATATATTTTGGTTTTGGCAGATATTCCAACAAAGGCAAGCCAAAAAATCCGATACACGATTAATGATATGTGCCAAATACAAAAATTTGCAAAAAATACAAAAGTGGAACTCAAAGTTGATACGGGGATGTGCCGCAACGGTATTCTGATGAATGAACTCGAAGATGCTTTTACTTTGTGTGCAAAGCAGGGTCTCAAACTCGAAGCTGTTTTTACACATCACTCTTCGGCTGATGAAGATAATAAATATTTTGATTTACAAAATGAGAACTTTAAAAGAGTAAAACAAGACTCACAAGTTTTAGCAAAAAAGTATAGTTTTAGTCCATTGCGGTTTCACTCTTGCAACTCTGCTGCATTGTTTCGCTCAAATGGTTTTAATGAAGATATGGCACGCGTAGGCATCGCAGCTTATGGTTGTTTAGAACTTCCAAGTTCTTTACATGGAAAGAACCTGCAGCCTGTTTTATCTGTTTACGCACAACGACTCTCCTGTAGAAAGCTCCAAAAAGGAGAATGCGTAGGTTATGGTGCAGCATTTGAAACAGCGGTTACATGTAATGTGTCTAACTATGATTTTGGCTATGGTGATGGTTTTTTAAGAAGCTGTTCCCATCATTATATTACGCCTGAGGGTATTAAAATAGCCGGCAGGATTTCTATGGATAACAGTTCCTTTCTTACAAATAAAGAGGAATTACTGATATTTGATGATGCCAGAGTTATAGCGAAGTTTGCAGATACTATCAGTTATGAAATTTTAACAGCATTAAAAGAGAAAATAAAGCGTGAAATATTATAACAGTTCGGGAGCAGGTTTTCCAATAAAATAGCCTTGAATAAAGTCTATGCCCATGTCGTTTAAAATATTTAATGATTCTTCATTTTCAACATATTCAGCAATTGTTTTTAAACCTATATTTGAGGCAAAAGTTATGATTGTCTGTGTTATTTTTCTTGAGTTTTTATCTGTGGTGATATTTTTTATAAGAGAAGCATCTATTTTAAGATAATCTACATTCAGTTCGAGAACATGGGAAAAATTTGAATAACCACTCCCAAAATCATCTAAGGCAATTTTGCATCCAAGTTCTTTAACATTATGAATGAATAGTTTTATGTCGTCATAATTGCCAATTTTATCACTTTCAAGTATTTCAAACACAACTTTACTTGGATTATTGTATTGATGGAGGCTTTTCATGATAAAATCCATAGTTTTTTTGTTTACAATATCATTTATGGATAAATTTATAGAAAACTCATAATCTGTATTTTGAAAAAATGCAAAAGATTTTTCTATCATTATTTTTGTAATATTTGGATAAAGTTTTGATTTAATTGAAATATCTAAAAAAGAGTTTGGAACGATAATCTTTCCATCTTGCGTTTTAATACGCACCAGTGCTTCATATTTTTCAATTTTTTTAGTTTTGACATTATATATTGGCTGAAAATAGGGCTGAATTTGATCA
>JAMORM010000051.1 GCA_027063585.1 Sulfurimonas sp.
TATATACTTCGCTTCTGTATGTGTTTGGATATACTCTTCTAAAGATGTACTTCGCTTTGATTTCAACTCTCGTACAAGCTTCAAATCAATACCTCTTGAATCATAAATTGTTCCATGAGAATCTGAACATGTTACAACAACAGCACCAATTTCCTGCAGCTTTTCTATTACATGTAAAGCAACATTTCCTGCACCGCTGACAGTACAGATTTTTCCTTCCAACGACTCTTTGTTTTCAATTTCAAGCATACTTTGTGTAAAATATACTACGCCATACCCTGTAGCTTCCGGACGCATCAAGGAACCTCCAAAGAAATAGGGTTTGCCTGTGAGAGCCCCTTCATAAGCAGATGTGATTTTTTTATACTCTCCGAATAAAAAACCGATTTCACGGGATCCAACACCAATATCTCCGGCAGGAACATCAATACGCGGTCCGATATATTTATGCAATTCTGTCATAAAAGCAGTACAAAACTTCATAACTTCAAAATCACTTTTTCCTTTAGGATCAAAGTCACTGCCTCCTTTTCCTCCGCCAATAGGCAAACCAGTCAATGAATTTTTCAAAATTTGTTCAAAACCCAAAAACTTCAATATACCTTCATTCACACTCGGATGAAAACGAAGCCCTCCCTTGTATGGTCCAAGGGCATTGTTAAACTGTACCCTGTACCCTGTATTGACCTGTATTTGATTATTGTCATCGAGCCAGGTGACTTTAAATTTTATAATTCTATCAGGTACAACCAGTCTGTCTAAAATTCCATATTTTGCATACCTGTCATCCGATTCAAGTAATGGAGCAATGGAATAAATTACTTCTTCCATTGCCTGATAAAATACATTATTTTCCGCACAATTACTATTTTCAAATTTTTTAATTTTAGTTTCTGCTATTGACAAAAAAAATCCTTCATTATTTATTTTATATATTGTAGATGAATTGTACCACATGCAAGAAAAAAAACCGTTACTATTTAAAAAAGTAACATAAATTGATAAAAATTTGATATTTTAAAAAATTCATAATATATAACATATTATTATGTTACAATCTTGTGATTTAATTATAAGGAACATTCTCATGTTTAGAAACAAAAGTATAAAAGAGCAGATGTGGCTATTAACAATTGTTATAGTTATCTCTCTCATTGGTGCAGCTGGGTTTACATACTATGCCCTCAATAGTATAGAAAAAGAGTTCAATGAAATAAAAGAAACCTCAATTGACACATCCCTCACTATCTATGATATAGAAAAAAGAATGAACTATATCAGTAGAAATGACAGAGATGTTATGCTTGGCGGTAATTTGGAAAAAGACAAAAAAGAACTCAGAGAAAATATTAATGCTATTGCGCAAAACTTCAAAAAACTAGAAACAGCATCAAAAAATGATTCCAACAAAGAACTTTTGAAAAAGGCAAAATATTCAACGCTGAAATTTATTAACGAAGCTTATAGCTATATAGATTCATTAACGGTTGATGATATTAAAAATAACAAAGAAAAAATTTATCACATATATCATCAAAAACTCTCGCCTCTAGCTATGGAATCGCGAAAGTATTTCAAAACTTTTGTGAAAAACAAAAAAGAGCAATTCAGAAAAGATATGGATGAAATGAAAAATGCTATTACATTTTACAAATTATTTGTGCTTGGATCAAGTTTTTTAATTATCATTATTTTATTTTTACTCACTACAAAAATCAGGACTTCTATGGTCTCAGGCATCAATAGATTCAGATGTTTAATAGAGACTGCCTCTAATGGTGATTTTAGCAAAAAAGATGAAATCAGAACACACGGAGACACTGAACTTGATGCGATGGGTAAAGCACTGAAAACACTTATAGAGCATACTCAGAACATGATTCATGAAGTAAACAGTGCTATAACAAATGCATCACAGGGTGATTTCACGAAACCCATAAATACCGACGGTATGCATGGAGAATTTTTAGTAGCTATACAAAACGTCAGCAAGAGCATACACTTTATGCATGAACAATATCAAAAATCACAAAGAGATGCATTTAATTCCAAACTCAGTGTTAAAAGTGTCAATGTATCTGAATCTCTCACCGTTATTCAATCTGATTTAAAAAGAAATATAGACAATATTAAAGCAGTAACAAATGCTACAGACTCTGCTGCAAAACTGGCAAATAATTCTAGAGAAAACATTAATGATGTAGTCAGTGAACTGCACGAACTTAATGAGCAAGTAGGCACAAATCATGCAAATATAGATGAGCTTGCTTCTCAAACAAATAATATCACTTCGGTTATAGAGCTTATTACTGATATTGCTGACCAAACAAACTTACTTGCCCTAAATGCTGCCATAGAAGCAGCTCGTGCGGGTGAACATGGCCGTGGTTTTGCAGTTGTTGCAGATGAAGTAAGAAAACTTGCAGAGCGTACACACAAAGCGACAAGTGAAATTTCAATCTCTATAAAATCACTCCAGCAGGGTATGAGTGAAATTCAAACCAGTTCTGAAGTAATGAAAGAGACCGTTGATGCTTCTACAGGTAAAATAGAAGAATTTGAGACAACACTGATAGAACTCAGCGACAATTCTACTAAAATAGTTGATCAGTCTTACTTTATGGAAAACAGCATATTTGTAGTACTGGCAAAAATTGATCATATATTATATAAATCCCGAGCATACAACTCTTTAATATCTTTGAAAAAAGTTTTAAAAGCTGTTTCTTCACATGAATGTAATCTCGGACAATGGTATGATCACGAAGGAAAAGAGCGATTTAACAATACTGTGGCATATCCTAAAATGGCAAAACCACATAATATTGTACATACAAATGCGAACAAAAACCTATCATACCTTGAAGTACAAAGTCCCGATGAAGAGGTATTACAGCATGCAGATGAAATTCTTCACAATTTTGAAGAGATGGAAAATGCTTCTGAAGAGCTTTTTTCACTTTTGGATACTATGCTTGTTGAGTCAAGAAAGAAATAAGCAAATACAACCCCACCCTTTTTACTCCCATTCCTCATATTTGGAGTGGGAATGTTTATCTTTTTTATAGCGCTTAGCATTTTTACTTTTTTCGAATTGGTTTGCACTGTAAAGCAATTCTTCTTTAATATTATCAATATCTTCATCAGAGTCTTTAAAAGCAATCATCTTTTTTACAAGTTGCTGTAAGTCTTGAAGTTCTCCCTTATACAACTGAACTTCTTCAACACGATTAAGAAGCTTTAGCGCATTGTCAATTTTTTTATTGTATTTTTCATTATCTAATGTATCACTATTGGATAAATATGACAAAATACTTTTTTGAAACCTTTGCAATGCTCTTATATAACGAAGTCTATTTGCATTTTCAATTACCTTTTTAGATGCTGCCATTTTTACCCTATTGTTTATTTATTAGTATAATTATACTTAAAATTGGAGGAATATAATGAAAAAAATAATTTTAATTCTTATGATGCTTACTATAAGTCTATTTGCTGAAATACGAAACGAATTTATATCAAAAGAATTGCTCAAACAAAACATCCCTATCATTGACATTAGAACACCCGGCGAGTGGAAGCAAACCGGTCTTTTAAAAGGTGCCATTCCCATCATGTTTTGGGATGCAAAAGGGAATTATGATGCAAAAAAATTCTTAAATGAATTAAATAAAAAGGTTGATACTACAAAACCTTTTGCCCTTATCTGCCATACAGGCAGCAGAACTTCTATGGTTGCTCCATGGCTGGCAAAAGAATTTGGATATAAGGTCATTAACTTAAAAGGCGGCATGGAATACGCTACAAAAGGTTTACATGTAAAGACTGTTCCTTACAAAAAATGAACAGAGTAACAACGATTTTAAAGTTTCTTTTTTTTCTGACACTCCGTATTGTCATAACATTGGGAGTACTTGGGCTTATAATTTTTTTACTGTGGGGTGCACTTTATCTGATTTTTTACTAAAGTAACGATTTTATTACGTTGCTGACACCTTGATGTAGATTATAATTTGCTATAGGAAAATCCAAACCTTCATTTTCCAAATTCACTGTATATCTACTCAAATAAGTTCCTAAGTCACTTAAATCAATTGGTATATAATTTTCACATTTTGCATCATCAAGTTTGGTTCTTAATAGCTTTTTCGCTTCATTAGAATGTGCAATTGTAAAAGCCAATGTTTTGAGACTTAAAAAATCACTCCATTGTAAAAAAATTTCAGGAGTCAGGGTGTTAATATATTTTCCTTCTGGCGTAAACAATAAATCATTCTCTCGAAGAGGTACCAATACTGATAAAATAGCACGTGAAAAAGGAACAACTTTATCACTCCAAAAGGGAGATTCATTTCTTGTTTGAAGCTCTTTATCAATTTCATTGACTATTATATCTACACTTTCATTTTTAAAAAGTTCATATGTTTCTTGTTTCATAATTTAATCCATTAAATATTTTTCATAATCATACACTTTTAGTATATAATTTCACATTTAAAAAGGAGAAAGAGTATGAAATTAAATAAAAGTTTTATAACAAACCTCATTGCACTGCTTCTTGTCGGAATTTCTTTTGCGGTTCCTGCGTATAAAGAACTTTTTTTATATACAGGTCTGTTTGCGCTCTCAGGTGCCTTGACAAATCAATTGGCAATTCATATGCTCTTTGAAAAAGTACCTTTTTTGTATGGGTCTGGTGTCATTGTAGAGAGATTTGAAACATTTAAAGGTGCTATTAAAAACCTTATTATAAATGAGTTTTTTACAAAAGAGCAGTTAGAAAAGTTTTTTGTTAATGAAGAAAAAAAGATAGATTTGAAGCCTATAATCGAAGAAACTGATTTTACCCCTGCCTTTGATGCCTTAAGCAAAACAGTAATGGAGTCCTCTTTTGGCGGAATGCTTGGTATGTTTGGAGGGGAGAGTGCTCTAAGTGCTTTAAAAGACCCTTTTACATGTAAACTCAAATCAGCAGTCATTAAAATAGTCGACTCAAATGCATTTAATAACACCCTGCAGCAACATCTGCAAAGTTCATCATTGAATGATGATATGATAAAATCAATCGAAAAAGTCATAGATGCAAGACTAAACGAACTGACCCCTCAAATGGTCAAAGAAATCGTACAAAAAATGATACGTGAACATCTTGACTGGTTAGTTGTCTGGGGTGGAGTTTTTGGAGGACTTATCGGACTACTAAGTTCTTTTTTACTTTAGAGGTTTATACTAAGTACCTATCCATAAATAAAACCAATTAACAGCGATAAGAAAAAGGTACAGATGCAAGGCAGATTTTTGCAGGACTAGCCGTAGCTCATTCAAAAAAATCTAGCGAAGTCAGATGTGCCTTTTGCTTATCGCCCGTAGGGAGTTTTAAAATGATACCTATTACTGCGTTAAAAACTCTTGAAGCTACTCGTAGCTCCTGCGAATTTTTGCCTTGTGCTAGGCAGCATTTTAAAACTCTGTTATTTGGTTTTATTTATGGATTGGTACTCTACCTCTATTGTAACATCATCACCAACTATCAAAACATCACCAGCGATAATTTTAGCCCGTTTTCTCAGCTCAACTTCACCATTTCTCAAAACATAGCCTTCAGCTACAATCATTTTGGCCTGTGCGCCACTGTCAACAAGGTCCAGTACTTTTAGCAATTTAAAAAGTTCTATATAATCGTCTTTTAATTCAAATTTCATTGATTCTCCCTCTATTTAATTTTTTAGAATAATAGCTAAATTTACACAAAAGTACATACATTAATTATCAATAATATTTAACTTTTTTGCTCGTGATAATTTTTTTATTTCATATTCACGCTTTGAAGCGATGCTTCTATTTTCACATTTTTCATTATATACTAATATTACCGGTCTTCTAATTTTTGTATATTTTGCGCCTTTGTCTGAATTATTATGTTCAAATACTCGTCGCTCTAAATCTGTAGTTATCCCCGTATATAGGCTATTGTCACTACATTGTAAAATATAAACATAATATGCCACTTCTACATCCTTTGAACGAACTATATCATAATTAAAGTGTCATTTTGTAACAATTTATCAAGAATGTATAGGTTTAGTTGTAAATAATAAAAAGTTATATTATAATATAAACTTAATTTATCACAAACTAGTCACTTTTTTTTAACACAGGAAAAGCATATGGAAAAACACAGAGTAATAATTGTTGAAGATGATGAAATCACATCACTAAATTTAAATATGTCTTTGCAAAAACATGGATATAGTGTAGTAGCAATGTGCGATAATGCTTCTCAAGCAAAAAATAAAATAGCTACGCATAATCCAGATGTTATTATTATTGACATCTCTTTACAAGAAAGCAATGATGGTATTGAACTTGCAAAAACTATAAAAGAGAAGTACGACATTCCTTTTATTTATTTAACATCATACAGTGATGACGACATTATTGCCCAGGCAAAACTGACTGAACCTTATGGGTATATCGTAAAACCTTTTGATCCAGGTTCACTGCATGCAACTATACAAATGGCTTTATTTAAATACCAGCAGGAAAATGAAAGAAGAGAGAATATTGATTCACTCAAAGTAGATAAACTAAACCTTGAAAAACTGCTTTATTCCAAACGTTCATCTGATAAACCCATTGTACCTTTTGGTGGTGGTGATTATCATCTCGATATTAGCATATGTGAAACTTTCTACAAAGGAAAGAAGATAAAGCTTACAAAAAAAGAAAATGCATTTTTGCGACTTCTCGTTGCCCAACTTGGACTAGTTGTATCGTTTGAGCAGGCAATGAATTATGTCTGGGATGAGCACGGGGCTACTGAAAACAGTGTACGCACACTTGTTTGGAGACTGAGAAACAAACTTGAAACAGATATTATAAAAAATGCCTCAGGAATTGGTTATTATATAGAAGAGTAACTTAGTTTATTTTGATTGAGGCAATCTTTTTTTCTATTTCTTCAAATGTTTTTTCATAATGATAATCCACATTTTCAAGTTTTGCCATTTTTTCCATTTCATTCGCATTTTTTTGTAAAATTTCGATTCTAAAATTTCCGCTTGATCCTTTAATGCTGTGAGCTAAGAGAGCTATTTTTTTATAATTTCGCATTGTAATAGCTTGCGCAAGATCTACCATTGTATTTTTCATTTTTTTTATAAATAGTGTCAAAAGCATAATAAGTTCATCCTCATTTAACATCAACTCTTTCTTCAATTTTTGAGAATCTAAGCCGATAATCTCTTTTTGATTTTCTAAAGATACATCAGTTTTATCTTCATAAGTCACACTGTATGAATCTAATTTCAAATAAGCCATAAAAACACGCTCTAACTCTTTCAAGATCAAAGGTTTTCCCAAAAATGTGTCAAATCCATTGAGGAGACCTCTTTCTTTGCTTCCCTTTAATACATTAGCAGTCAATGCCGAAACAGGTGTATGACTTAAGCCCTCTGCCTCTTCATATTTTATAATTTTTGCTACAGCCTGAGCACCATTCATAATAGGCATCTGTTCATCCATAAGTATTAAATCATATGTATTGAGTTTGTAAAGAGCAACTGCTTCTTGCCCATTAACAGCCAAATCAAATGTTAACCCGTATTTACTCAAAATAATTTTTATAAGTTCCTGATTTGCTTCATTGTCTTCGGCTACTAAAATATGCCCTTTAAATTTATTGGATATTTTTTTATCATGTGTTAAAGAGAGTTCCGGATTAAGCAATTCATTAAATATTCTATGGATTTTAGAACAATATAAAGGAAAGCACATTGCATTAATATGATTGTATTGCTCGTATGTATCATACTCTCTACTCATCAATGCTATGTATTTTTTTTCTGAAGTTATTATCTCTTTTTGTATTTGTACATCACACTCTTCATGCACAAATACACATATATCAAATTCACAATCGAGTGTATCAACAACACTAATATCCATCGCGAAAATTTCGGCATATTTTATAAAAGATTCATGTCTAAAATCTAAAACTTTATCTTTTGCGTAAACAACCATTTTTAATTTTTGAAAATCACTTATATCATTGAAAATCTGACATTCATCATTTTGAACTTCTACAGGTATATCCAACCAAAAGGTACTGCCCTTCCCGATTTTTGAATCTACATGAATACTGCCATGCATTAATTCTGCAAGTTGATGGGATATACACAGCCCTAAACCTGTTCCTTCTTTATTGTTATTTTCACTAGATTGTGCTTGCGTAAAAGCAACAAATATATTTTGTAAATCTAACTCGTTAATGCCGACACCGTTATCATTTACACTGATTTTGAGTTGTTTCTCATGGCAGCTTGCTTCAACTTTTATAACACCTCCAACGGGTGTAAATTTAATAGCATTACTTAAGAAATTAGAGACAATTTGCTTAATTCTAAGAACATCACCAAATAACTCTTTTGGAATCCGAGGGTCGATAAATGAGGTGATAGTAATATCTTTAGAATTGGCACTCGCTACAAAAAGCTCCATTGTATGACTTAATTCTTCATGCAGAGAAAAAACTTTCGGCTCAATATTAAACTCACCGCTTCTGAGTTTTGAAAAATCCAAAATATCATTGATAATGCTCAATAAATTTTCACCGCTGTTTAATATAATATCTAAATAATTTCTATGTTTGTTAGAAATATCTTCATCCATTAAAAGATTAACGAAACCTAAAATAGCATTCAACGGTGTGCGTATTTCATGTGACATATTGGAGAGAAAGTACTCTTTTGCCTGTGATGCACGTAAAGCTTCTTGTCTAGCATCTA
>JAMORM010000052.1 GCA_027063585.1 Sulfurimonas sp.
AAATTTAGAGGCACCTGCTGTAAAAACTTTATGTGAAGTTGTTTTTATTTTTGGTGTGGTAAAATTTTCACTCTGATAATTTTCAAGTGCTATTTTTAATTTAGTATTATTTAATGGTTCGTATATGGTTTTGAATATCTCAATCCCCATAGCATCAATTTTTCGCATAAAGTAAGATTTTGTGAGTAAAATCATTTTTTGCCCTAAATTACTGTACTCTTTTAACTCCTCTTCATTTGCGTACTCATAATCAATAAACAATAGGTCATAATTTATCTGTCTTTGCAACGTTTCAAGTTCATTGGTGTCTTTGAAGGTAGTATAACTTACGCCATAAAAATCAAGATATTCTTTGAGGTAAACATCCTGTCTTTTTGTTTTATGTGTAGATTCTAAAATTAGAGCATTGATTCCTGAATAACTTCCTTTTGAAGTCTCATTAACGACTTCTATCTCTTCAAAATCAAGTGTAAAGAAGAATGTTGTTCCTTCTCCCGGTTCACTGTGAAGGTCTAGCTGTCCACCCATAAGCTCGATAAAACGTGCAGAAATAGTAAGGCCAAGACCTGTACCGCCGTATTTACGTGTAATTGATGTATCTGCTTGTGAAAAAGCTTCAAAGATTCTAGATTTTTGCTCACTGGTAACACCGATACCGCTGTCTTGTACTTCAAATCTTACACGGGTCGTTCCCTCTTGTGGAGACTGAAGTTTTCTAATATCGACATTAATAGCACCTGAGCTACTTGTAAATTTAACGGCATTAGAAAGCAGGTTGATAAGAACCTCTTTAATTTTTGTAGGATCCCCTTTAAGAGGTTGTTCAAGTTCAGGGTCAATAAAACATCCCAAATCAATGTGTTTTTCACTTGCACGAACGGCATAAACATCAACAGCACTTTCAAATTCTTCAATAGGATTAAATATGACATCTTCAATTTCAAGTTTATTACTCTCGATTTTTGAAAGATCAAGAATGTTATTTATAATTTCAAGTAGATTTTCTGAAGATTTTTCAATAATTTCAACAAATTCTTGTTGTTCTTCTTTAAGCCCTGTATCTTTAAGTAATTCTGTAAATCCAACAATTCCATTGAGTGGTGTTCGGATTTCGTGTGACATATTTGCTAAGAACATTGATTTTGCTTCACTTGCTTCTTGTGCGGCTTCTTTATCCTGCTTGGTCTGTTCAATGATTTTTTCAAGAAGGCTGTAGGCTTCTTCAGTTCCTTTTGCAGTATGAAGGTTAATATCAATAGCTTTGTCACTTTCATTCGTGTCTTCAGCAACTTTTCTGAGGACATTTTCAAGATTTTGGATATTTTTAGCAATTTCATTTGAAAGCAAAAATCCTAAAATTGCCAATATGATTGAGATCAGCCAAATAGTTAATGTTATTGTCAAAAATTGTAAAGCTTCAGTTTTTACTTTAACTGCTCTCGCATCCATTGCGCTTAAAAGTAAGTTTTCTCCCTCGGAGATAAGATTACTTTTTTCTGAGAGCATAGCAAACCATACACCTGGGTTTGTTTCATATTCCCCACTAGAAGCTGCAATTAAGATAGCAGCTCGTTCGGTATTTAGATCATCAAAGAGCTCAAGAGCATCATTATTTTTAAACAATTCATTGAGTTTTGTTTCAAGTGTTTCATTCTTAATATTATAATAATTAATAGCATCTGCTTTTGCTATTAACGAGAGCCATTTATTGATTTCTTCTTCATCCATTTCTGTTGAACGCGCAAGTGTGTAGGAGATAAAGTCACGCTCATCTGCCGTATATGCATTTGCATGGACTAATGAGATATAAACGGAGGCATAAGCGTTAATTTTACTGTCAAGCTGATTTGATGTAATAGTTTCAATTTTTTTAATGATTATTTGCTCTGTTTTGCCATATATTTTGCTGTATATATCCTTAAAGGTAGCTTGATGGGTATCAACTAATGTTCTAGAATGTTTGATACTTCGCATTGCTTGTAGTAATGCATCATTACTTTGGCCTTGTGCTTTTAAGTGCTGAAAATAAAGTGCTTCTTGTTGGTCAACTATTTTTCTTTGTTTTAAAAGAGATTTTAATGTGTTTGGCGATGAGTTACCAAGATACATTACTGTCATACCCCTTTCTCGAGATACATTTCTTAGGAGGTTGTTGAGTTCCCTGTTGCTAGAGAGTTTGTCTTGAAGAAGTTGCGCTGCTTTATAATTTTCATATGAGTTATAAACAAAATAACTTGTAATAGAAATTAAAATAATAATTGGGAATAAACTAATAAGTCGAAGTCTATTTTTTAAGCCTATCTGCATCGATTAATCCTCTTCTTTTGAAATTGTTGTAAGAACATTGTCTATTTGTGTGACAGCCTGTGTAATTGCCTCTTTATCCGTAGAATGTATAAGTGTTTCAAGCTCATTGGTAAATGCATGCATCCTCATATTATCACTCATACCTTTTAGTTTTAGAGCCTGTCGCTTTAATGTTTCATAATCATTGGTAGAAACAGCCTCATTGATTTTTTCAAATATATTAGAGGCTTCTTTAACAAAGTCTTTAAATAGTTCATTAAAACTTCCTAAGTCCAAGCCTATCTCATTGGCAATTTTTTCTTTAGAATATTTTTCTTCACTCTGAGCTTCAACCTCCGGCTCTTCTTTAAAGTTTAAAGTAGGTTCAGTTGCAATCTCTGGCTCGGCTTTTTTTTCTTGAATCTCCAGGGGAGTTTTTTCTATTTTTTCTTCTTTGAATTCCAAAAGTTCTTCCGGCTCTTGGGGCATAATTTCAAGCTTTTCATCATCGGGAGCTATGAATTCATCATCTAAAAGCTCAGGTATTTCAATCTTTTGAGGTACTTCTTCATCTTTAAGTGGTGTGAGAGTTTCTTCGCCTGAGAGTCTTGCTATGATATTGTAAAAGTTATCCAAATTCATTTTTATAACATCTACATCGGAAGCGGCATTGACAATTGAGAGTACTTCATGAGCATCTTCTATACGTAGGTTTGCAGCCACTCCTTTCAATTTGTGTGAGAGGATTTTAACATTGTTTATATCTCCCTCATCAAGTGCTTTATAAAGCCCATTTTTAAAATCATTTGCCTGGTCAATAAAATCTTGTATAAATTCTTCGATTAAATCAAGTGGTAAACCAAGCTCTTTAGATGCGATGTGGGGATCAAAGACATACGTATTCTTTGGCTGTTCCTCAAGTGCTTTTTTTGGAGCAACATATTCTTTTTGGGGTGTTACATGTAATTGAGGTTCTGTTTTCAGAATTGGTTCTTTTTCTTTTTTTACAGGTTTTTCTGGTGCTTGTGTTTGTATGCTTAAGTCACCGACATCAAGCATTTTATCTAGGTCTTCTTCTACGCTCAATGGAATGTCATACTCATCTTGTATAACTACATTCTCTTCTTTTTTTTGTGTAATGGTTTGTATTGTTTTAGGAGCTACTTCAGAAATTGGTTTTTGTATAATATCACCTGAAATACTATCATACTCTTGGGTCGTTAATGCTCGTAAATTGTTAAGATGAACCAAATAAGCTTTTTGACTAGGATTATCTACAAGGTAAGCATTTGTAATGGTAATAATAGCTCTGTAGCTTTTTGAATTTGCATTAATAATAACTTTTGACTCTTCATTGGATTGGGCACATGTAATAAAATCAATCCAATGTACATGTTGAAAATTATGTATGTAGCCTGGTGTTTTAACAAATAAGTCGGCAAAATCAGTCACTTCTGTTCTCAGCTCGGCCAAATCTTTATAGCCTAAGGTATGTAAATCTTTTTCATCAATACCTAAAAACTCTTTTTGAAAATTATAAATCAGCATATCTATCCCTTTTTACTCTGATTCGAGCATTTTTTTGTATGTTTCTTCTGTCTCTTGAATATCTTTACGTGAGGCTGCTTTTGCGGCAGCTATATATCCTGTGATATTTTCATCATTATCTTTAATTGGCAAAATTTCTGTGTCAACCCAATAGTAAAGACCATCTTTTCGCAGATTTTTGACAAGACCGTTCCATGCTTGCCCGCCTTGAATAGTTTCCCACATTTTTGCAAATACAGCACGAGGCATATCCGGATGCCTGAGTATATTGTGAGGTTGTCCTATAAGTTCTTGGGCTTTATAGCCAGACACACTACAAAAAAGTTTATTTGTATAGGTTATAAAACCTTTTAAATCTGTTTGAGATATTATGACGTTGCCGTCAAAAAAATACTCTTCGTCTATAGGGATAATTTTGTTCATTAAAAAACCTTATAATTAGTTACTTATTTGAATTATCACAAATATATCATAAAGGAATAAAAAAAAAACTTATTTATAAAAATTTTTGATAGTTTTTGCATCTTTTGTATTTAAAAGTGAACTAATATCATCAAATGTTACATTTTTGAGTGCTTCAAAAGTTCCGTAATGATTGAGCAGTTTTTGTACTTTTGCAGGGGATATTCCGTGTAAACTTAAGAGTTTGCTTTCCTGATCGAGTTTTAATTTTGTTTTTTTATGAAAAGTAATAGCTGCTCGGTGCGCTTCATCCCGCAAATTTTGTACCCATTGCAGGCGTTTATCACTGCTCTTGAGTCGGAAAATATCTTCTTTTGTATAAATAATATCTTGTGCGTTACCTTTGGCTCGGTGTGCTTTGGCATTAACTTTTTCTTTGGAGATGGCAATGACATCAAGATTGACACCGTTGGAGTCTAGTATATCCATTGCAAGTTTAAGCAGCGTAGCTCCACCATCTAGTATCCATAAATCAGGCGGTGAACTTTTGCTAAAGCTTTCTACCCTTTTTGTTAATGTTTCACGCATCTGTCCATACTCATCTCTTGCCTCAAGATGATAGGTTCTATAGGATTTTTTATCAAATTTTCCATTTTCATAGACTATCATCGCGCCGACTGTAGCAACACCAGACATATGAGAATTGTCAAAGACTTCTACTCTATTTGGTAGTTTTTGGAGTCGGCACAGCTCTTGTAACTCTTGCAATATTTTTGTATTGAGTGTTATTTTGTCTTTTTTTAACAGTTCGATGGCATTGAGTTTTGCCAAAGCAATCAAATCTTTCTTTTTTCCTTTTTGAGGGATGATGATTTGTGCTTTTTTTCCAAAAATGTTTGTCAGATATTCTTGTATTAACTCTTTGTCTTGGAAATCCTGAGCAATAAGTATAGGGGCAATGATAGGAGGCTTTTGCTCTTTATAAAACCCAAGTAAAGCTCTGGAATAGATTTCATTTGTATCTATGCCTTCATGGAGCTGAATGTATTCATGTGATGAAGATATTATTTTGCCGTGTCGCATAAATATTTTTACAACGACTGCACGTATTTGTGAACTTTCATAGACAAAAATATCATAATTTTCATTTGTCGCAAAATCAATATCGCTTTTTATCTCAGAACGTGCAATCCTCTCGATACTGTCTCGAAGCTCTACCGCTTCTTCAAAACGTAATTCTTCGGCATAAAACTGCATTTTTTCTTCTAACTTTTTAATGAGTTGCTTTTTGTTTTTAATAAGAGACGTTGCCAAATCTATTTCTTGTTGATATCTTTGTTGACTTATAGGAAGTTCGCAGGGACCAAGACATTTGTCTATTTGATGATATAGACAAAGCTTTTTTGATTTGAGACAGCCTTTTTTTTGGACAAGTTTGCAAATGTCATAAATGGCATTGAGAATATCCCGTGCCCCGACGGAGTAAGGACCGTAATAGCTAATATCTTTACTGTTGATAATTTTTCTTGTGATATCAAAACGGGGAAAATCCTGAGAATTGTCAATATATATGTAAGGGTAAGTTTTATCGTCTCGAAGTAAAATATTATATTTGGGATTCAGTTGCTTAATAAGTGAATTTTCAAGAATGAGCGCATCATGTTCGGAGTTGACGACTATATAATCCATAGAAACTGTTTGGTTTATCATTTTGGTTATACGCATAGAGAGTTGAGAATTTGCACAAAGCTCAGGTGTAAACTGCCAGTAGCTTTTTACTCTGTTAGCAAGGTTTTTGGCTTTTCCTACATATAGAAGATGTCCATTTTTGTCAAAATACTGATATACACCGGGCTTATTCGGGAGTTGCTGGATTTTTTCTTTAAGTGTCATTTTTTTCTTTTATAATTTTTTGTATGGAAAGAATAAGTGCTTTGAGCTTTTCATCATGCACGGGAATTTCAAAATTTCCGCTAGCTCTTTCTTTGTAAGCAAGAATCTTTTGTGTATTTGTAGTTGTTGATGTGTTTACATGTAAAGCGGGTGTATGTGTAACAAACGCTTTTATATCGGTGATTGTTTCATCACTACATTCTTTGGGAGTATGAAACTTTAAAGCACTTTTAATGCTTTGTATATTATTATCAAACTCTTGTTTGGCACCGGGATGATTAAGGACAAAAAAAAGTGTGTTGTTTTTTATATATGCGAACTTAATCATTTTTTGTAAAGGGGGACTGAATATTGATTGTATTTTATGTATACATTTATAGTGAGATAATTTAGAAAATTGAGGTTTATTTTGAAGAGAATTAAGAATGTCACTGCTGTTTTTCATATGCTAATTATAGCAAGCTTTTTATTAAGTGTAAGCGCATGTGGTTATAAAGCACCACCATACTATGAAAACGAGACGCCAAAGGGTGATAAAAATGTTAAGTTTATTATTAAAAAGAAAGAATTTAACAATGAAAATAATGCAAGCTGTACACCGTAATGATAGAATATGATGTAATAATTATAGGTGCAGGTGTTGCCGGATTGTATGCAAGTATGAATCTTCCTGCCGATAAAAAAGTGCTTATTATCAATAAACGTGAAACTTTTAAGTGCAATACCTTTTATGCACAGGGCGGCGTGGCACTTGCCAGGGATGAAAACGACATACCTGCGCATATCAAAGACACACTTGCTGCAGGCGATGGATTATGTGATGCAAAAGCCGTTGATGTCTTGAGTAAAAATTCCCGTAAAGCGATTGATGATTTAATACGCCACGGCTTTCATTTTGACACGAATGAAGCAGGAGAACTGCTTTATACAAAAGAGGCGGCACACTCATGTGAACGGATTTTACATGCGGGAGGGGATGCAACGGGAAGGTATCTGCACCATTTTTTACTAGAACAAAATTCTCATGCGATGCTGAGTGATGCACGAGTAGTTGATTTGCTTATAGAAGAGGGCGAGTGCTTCGGTGTGACGGTGCTTGATCATAGAAAACGCAGAAATATCTACGCAAAAAATGTCATTATTGCAAGCGGAGGGGTCGGCTCGCTTTATGAATATCACACGAATGCACCATGTATCAGTGCCGATATGCAGGGACTTTGTATTATGAAAGGCATAGGACTTGACAGAATGGAAATGCTGCAGTTTCATCCTACTGTATTTGTTAACTCAAACAATGCGCAAAAAATGCTCTTAACCGAAGCGCTGCGCGGTGAAGGGGCGACCATCGAAGATGAAGCGGGTAGAAGATTTCTTTTTGATTATGATGAACGCGGAGAGCTTGCTTCGCGTGATATTGTCAGCAAGGCAATATATAAATACAAGAAAAAAACAGGAATGCATGTTTATTTGAACTGTGAAAATTTTGATGAGGAGTACTTCAAACACAGATTTCCAAATATATATAAAAGTCTGCGTGAATTGGGATTTCATGTGCCTTCTCAAAGAGTGCCGATTTCGCCGGCGTTTCATTATGCCATAGGCGGTATTAGAACTGATTTGAATGCAAAAGTACCCAGTGTAAAAAATTTGTATGCCGTAGGTGAAGTTGCTTCGACAAGAGTGCATGGCGCAAACAGACTGGCATCAAATTCACTCTTGGAGGGTTTGGTGTTTGCAAAAAGGGCAGCAGATGATATTTTGAAAAATAGTGACGAAATTAAATGTTTGAAAGAGTTTACACTCAAAGATGAAATAATGAGTCTCAAAGATGACAAAGTGAAAAAAGATCAGTTAAGAAGAATTATGTGGGAAAATGTTTCCATAATTCGAACAAAAAGCGGATTAAATGACGCTTTGTCAACAATTAATGCACTTTTAAATGAAAAAATTGGTAAACTACTGAAATTTCGTTTATTAACGGCAAAAGAGATAGTAATATCTGCATTAAAGAGGCGTGAATCTATAGGGGTTCACACAATACAAGAGGAGAATTAATGGAACATGAAGCAATTAATCTTGCGACGACATGGGTAGGATGGGCCAGCTTAGCTGTCTTTGTAATAGCGTATTATTTCATCGCTACAGAAGAAAAATATGAGATAAATAAATCAAAACCGGCACTTTTCGCCGGTACATTTATGTTTATGCTTATTGGTGTTTATTATGCAATTAATGGATTAAACCCTGATGCGGTACACAATGAGTTAGAACATCTCATTCTTGAAATATCAGAAATTTTCTTTTTCTTACTTGTAGCAATGACATTTATTGAAACACTTTTAGAACGCGGTGTCTTTGATTTGATGAAATATAAACTTGTTTCAAAAGGATATACGTATAAAAAACTTTTTTGGCTGACCGGTTTTTTAGCATTTTTTATCTCTCCGGTTGCAGACAACTTAACGACTGCGCTTATCCTCTCAACGGTACTTTTTACGATTGACAAAAAAAATCTTGCATTTTTAGTACCGGGCGCTATCAACATTGTCGTAGCGGCAAATGCCGGCGGTGCATGGTCTCCGTTTGGTG
>JAMORM010000053.1 GCA_027063585.1 Sulfurimonas sp.
AAACTTTGATATATAGCTATGGTTTGTCAACTCATCTACCATTGTTAAATCATCAAGTTGTATAACAAACTTCATATTGGAATTTTCGAGTTCTTCTATAGTCTGAAGATGTTTTTTGGAAACAAAAACAGCTTTTGCTTCAGAGTGTCTAATAATGTGCTGCACATCAGCCGGGTGAAAATCAGGAAGGATAGGAACGATAATGCCGCCAAAATAGGTAACGGCAAAATAGGCAACAGCCCAATTGGGCATATTTTCACTCAGAAGTGCAACTTTGTCACCTTTTCTTACACCGTTTTGCTTCAAAAGCTTTATCATCGCATGCACATTATCATCTAGCTGCTCATATGTCATAGGTTCTTGATCAACTTTAGACAAAACTTTTTTAGGTCCATAAAGTTCAACTGAACGCGCTAACAGGCTTGGTAGGGTAAAATCTTTTATATTTTCGTAAGGATATAGCATTTTTTCTCTTTTATCTTTATTTGTTAAGATTATTATACAGAGTATTTGATTAATAGTAAATGGTGTTTTATCGGAAGTCTAATATACAATTAATTCTAATAGGAGTACAATTGAGTATCATTTTATTATGGAGAATGCATCTATGAATATGCACAAAATTATGTCGGGTTCCTTTTTTATACTTGCAATGACGGTAAACTTCGGTTTTTTCTATGGAGACCCTACCGTGTTGAGTGAACACAGCTCTTATGAACTTTTTGCGGCAATTATTGTCAATTTGATTGCGACAGTATTAAAACTTGGGGACAGAACACAGCTTGGAGCAGTTTTGCTCGCTACAAGTATTGTTGCAGATATTCAGCTTATTGCTTCTGCAACAGTCTGGGCATTTGCTACGTATGTTATGAGTAGTGTCGGTACGGAAGCTATTACGGCTATTATTTCTCTCTCAGGTGGCGCACTTTTAGCAAATATTGTTTCAGTTATATTGTTTATCGGTGATACGTTGAAATCAAAAAGATAAATAAAATATGAACGAACAAATTATATGGATTGTTCTTAAACGCTTAAGAACCCCTTTTTTGGTTATTATTGTAACCTTTGCTATATCTATTCTTGGGTTGGTACTGATTCAAGGAACGGACAACAATGGCAATCCCTATCAAATGACCTTTTTTGATGCATTTTATTTCGTAACATATATGGCAAGTACCATTGGTTTTGGAGAAGCTCCCTATACATTTAATTACGAACAGCGAATGTGGGTGAGTTTTGCTATCTATTTTACTGTTATAGGCTGGTTTTACGGTATTGGTGCGATTGTTTCTCTTGTTCAGGATGAGGCATTAAAAAAAGCATTGAGCAGAAACTCTTTTAGAAATTATGTCAAACATATTAACAAACCTTTTTATATTATACTGGGGTATAACAGCATAACTAAAAGTATAATTGACCGTTTGAACGGAAGAGACTATAGAGTAGTCGTTTTAGACAAGGACGAAGAAAAAATAGATGAGCTTGTATTGGAAAATTTCTATCCGAATGTTCCTGCTTTTATCGGAGATGCAACAAATCAAAAAATGCTTAAAATTGCAGGGATTCATCAAAAAAATTGTGTCGGCATTATCTCCCTTTTTGAAGATGATATGGTGAACTCAAAAATAGCCACTATCAGTAAACTGCTAAATAAAAAAATAGACATTATTGTCAAAGCCACTTCACAACAACAGCTTGAACACTTTAAAAGTATGGATTTGAAACATGTGAAAAATCCATTTGACATTATATCCAAGCGTATTTATTATGGTATTACCGCGCCACATATTTGGCTTTTGGAAATGTGGATGTACGGGCATATACTCAAACTAAAAAAGCGTGATCATTTTCCGCAGGGGAAATATATTATTTATGGTAATGGGAGAATGGGTAAAGCCATTAAAGAAGGGTTAGACAAAGCAGGTGTAGAATATGTAATCAAAGATTTTGACTCACAAAAATATATAGAAGAAAAAAATACAACTATTTTTGGTGATGATGATGATATGAAAGCTCTTTTACAGTTAGGTGTCAAAGAGAGTGCCTGCATCATTGCTGCAACACAAAATGACTTGTTAAATCTCACCATTTTAAATAAAGCAAAACAGCTTAATCCTAACATATTTACAATGGCACGTGAAAATGAATTAGATGATTTAAATATATTTCAGGCATCTAAAATCAATAAAATATATATTGTTGAAAAGATATTGGCTGATGCGACCTATAACTATATAGCAAGACCTTTGGCCGACTTGTTTATACAAAAACTAAGAAAAAAAGATGATGAATGGGCAGAGATCATTGTACATATGCTTAATAATATAACGGGAATGAACCCAATGTATTTTGAGACACAACTCAATAATGAAAATGCCTATGCGCTCACACTTCAACTGCAAGAGGGCGAAAAAATTACTTTGGCGGATTTAAGAAGATCTCGTGCTGACAGAAATGAGCTGTTACATGTAGTCTTTTTGTTGCTTAAAAGAGGGGATGAAGTATATTTAATGCCTGATTCAAGAATGAAGTTAGAAATTGACGATGAATTGCTGATAGTTTCTGATGAGGAAAATTATGATGATTTTGAATATATTGTAAATAATATATATGAATTGGAATATGTTTTGGGTTATACAAACTCATGAGGGCAGTGTTAAAACAAAGATAGTTCCGGATGGTTCATTTTTTTGAACAACTATCTTTATATCCATAGCGTATGCTAATCTTTTAACTATATCAAGTCCTAAGCCGCTACTGTTTTCATCACTATAAGAACGTTCAAAAATTTTTTCAGGTTCTTTAATTCCTTTACCATTATCTTCAATATATAAAGCATTGTTTTTGTGATAAATTTTTATATATCCATTTGGAATGTTATATTTGCAGGCATTAGAGATGATATTTTGCAAAATTTGTTTCATAGCATGTCTGTTTATTTTTGCTTTGAACGTATTGCATTGGATGTGAAACATTATATTTGGATAAAGAGCTTTTTGTACATCAACAACTTCTTGTATTATTGGACAAATATTTTGATTTTGTATCTGAAAAGTTTCTTCTTGGAGAAGTATGGTTAAATTTTCATGGAGTTCTGAAATATTATTAATACTTTTATTTAATCTTATCAGCGCTTTGTTGTTTTGAAGTTGTGGAATTTTTTCTATGAGTTTCATATTAAGTTGTATTGAGGTTACAGGCGTATTTAAATCATGAATTAAATCTTTTGCAAACTTATCAAGCGTTATTATACTTTCTTGCAAAGGTTTTAAAGCACTTTTTGCAAGTTTGTAGCTTATGTATGCAAAAACAAGAAGAAGCAAAAATTGTATGGTTATTACTTTTTGTTTTAAGTTGAACAGTTTTTTATCAAAGTTTTTCTTTGATTTAAATACCTGTAAATATTTTGTGCTTCTGTTCATTGGCAATAATTTTGAAAATTCTGTAGTTCCTATAGTGAAATTTTTAATATCAATATGCTTTGGCAGGGAAATAAATGTATGATAATAGTCCTGAGTGTAATCATCTAAAGAATTACCCATTTTGATATGTCTTGCATATTCTATAAGCGAAAATTCTTCTATTTTCAAATAATGATTTTTTGTTTGCATAAAATAAAAATATCCGGTAGCTAAAATCAGTAGTGCCACACTGATAAAATAAACAAGAAAAAATTTTAAAAATGCTAATTTTTCATGATGATGCAAGACGGTATCCTATGCCTTTTATCGTTGTAATGGGCAGACCGATTTTGCGAAGTTTATTTATATGTACGCGTAATGCTCCTTCGCTCATCTCTTTACCTTGTGCCAATTCTTCAAAAATGAGCTCTTTTCGTACTGTTTTATTTAAATTTTTAAAGAAGAGTTTTGTAATTTGCAGTTCATAAGGGGAAAGCGCTATAAAATTTGATTTATTATAAAGTTCATCTTTATCAATCACAAAGCGAAAATCATTTACCTGTAATTCATTCTGATACGTATGATATGCTTTTTTGAGAAGAGCATGTATGCGTATAAGCAGTTCATCAAAATCAAACGGTTTTTTAATATAGTCATCCGCACCGACATCAAAGCCATTTGCCAAAGAGGCAACATCGCTTAAAGAGGTGAGAAAAATGGCCGGTGTCATATCCCCACTTTGGCGTAAACTTTTTAAGAACTCAAACCCATTAAGCAAAGGAACATTGACATCCAAAAGCAGTAAAATGAAGTTGTTTTCAAAAGTAGCATCAAGAGCAGCTTCGCCATCCTTTACATGTAATACTTCAAATGCTTCATTCTCTAACAGTTCAATCAAGGTTTCAGATAATATTTCATCATCTTCTAGTAACAATATTTTAGACATACTCAAAGTATATACAAAAGTGCATTAGCTCAATGTTAACACACGGTCATCCAAAACTAATTTTAATTTTATTTTCGGAAGCAAGGTTTTAACCTTGCCTTTTAGGCTTTAAAGCAAATAAGCCTAGGTTACAGAAAAAAATTTAGTTTTTTTCTAAGTTACGCTTTAGCGTTTAAAACCTAGGTTCCGAAAAACATAGTAATCTTTGTAACATAGCTGAGTTTTGAATTACCGTGATGTTAATAACAAATAATCTTTTCTTTTGTATAAATAGTGTATTATTAGCATACTATCTTACATCTCCAAAAGGCCATATTTTGAGCAGACGAAACAAAAACAAACACAACAATCTAAAAAGAGATACTGTCACTTTCAGTGAAAAAGATTTTCTTCCGACAACCCGTGCTGAAATGGATGCGAAGGGCTGGGATTATTGTGATGTGATATTAGTCAGCGGAGATGCTTATATAGACTCTCCCTTTATTGGTGTTGCGATGGTCGGACGTATGCTTGAACGTATGGGGTACAGAGTAGGGATGATAGGACAGCCTGATATCAATTCAGGTGATGATATTATGCGTTTGGGCGAACCGCGTCTATACTGGGGTGTAAGCGGAGGAAGTGTTGACTCTATGGTCTCAAACTATACCGCCACAAAAAAATTTAGAAATTCTGATGATTATACACCCGGTGGAAAAAACAACAAACGGCCTGACAGGGCGTTAAGTGTGTATTGTAACTTAATCCGACGTTATTTTAAAAATACTGTCCCATTAGTGCTTGGCGGAATTGAAGCATCTTTGCGTCGTGTGAGTCATTATGATTACTGGTCCAACAAACTCAAAAAACCTATTTTATTTGACTCTAAAGCGGATGTGATGATTTACGGTATGGGAGAAATAGCCTTAGAACAGTTAACACGTGCCATAGATGAAAAGAGAGATTACACAGACATACGAGGTATCTGTTATATATCTAAAGAACCTGTATATGAATATATTCAACTGCCATCCCATCAAGAGTGTTTGGATGATAAAGAAAAATACATAGACCTTTTTGATGATTTTTATGACAACAATGACCCTATATCGGCAAAAGGACTCTGCCAGCCTGTGGACAATCGTTATCTTATTCAAAATCCTCCCTGTGATTATTTGAATGAAGATGAAATGGATGCAAATTCTAACTTGCCTTTTACAAGAGAATTACATCCTTACTATGCAAAAGAGGGAAAAGTAAAATGTTTGGAAACGATTAAGTTTTCTATTATGACACATCACGGCTGTTGGGGTGAGTGTAACTTTTGTGCTATCAGTGTGCATCAGGGGCGTACTATCAGAACACGTTCTGAGACAAATATTTTATCTGAAGCAAAAGATTTTAATAAGTACAAAGATTATAAGGGCATTATCTCTGATGTTGGCGGTCCTACAGCAAATATGTATGGCTATGAGTGCGGTAAAAAGCTAAAACGGGGTACATGTGATCACCAGCGTTGCGTGGATGCTTCGCAACTATGTAAAACCATGAAAGTAGATCACTCTCGAAATATCAATCTTTTAAGACAGGTGCGTGAGGTTGAGGGTGTAAGAAAGGCATTTGTTGCTTCGGGTGTTCGGTATGATTTAATTACGGCAGATAAACAGCATGGATACAGCTACTTAAAAGAGATGGTGGACCATCATATATCGGGACAGATGAAAGTAGCTCCTGAACATACACAGCAGCATGTGCTTGAACTTATGGGAAAACCGGGAAAACAGACGCTTATTGATTTTAAAAAGCTGTATGACAAACTCAATAAAGAATCTGGTAAAAAGCAATTTTTAACTTACTATCTTATAGCTGCTCATCCGGGTTGTGAAGAGAAAGATATGCATGAGCTCAAACGTTTTACAACGGAGGAGTTGCAGATGAACCCTGAACAGGCGCAGGTCTTTACGCCGACACCTTCAACATATTCGGCAGTGATGTATTATACGGAGTTGGACCCTAAAACACGGAAGAAAATATTTGTAGAAAAAGACATGAAAAGAAAAGAGAAGCAAAAACAGATAGTTGTGAAAAAAGATAATTTCTGCAGTGGTTTTGCTTCTTAATCTTTGCGAATAGAAGTGGCTGTTAGAAAGATATAATCTTTGCCTGTAATCGTTACACGAAACTTTTTTTGCTGTAGGTATTTTTTTGCAAAAATCACATCTTTATAGAGTAAGCCCATTTCTGAAAAAGCATAGTTTTTTACTCTTGCTCCGTATATCATCTCACCATCTATCCAACGGCAATTTGGAAAACCAAGTATCATGGCTCCCTCTTTTTTTAGCTGGTTTTGCACTATAGACATTAAAAGTTTATTATATTCAAGGTTTGAGCTTTGCAATGTTCCTATACTTATGATGAGGTCAAATTTTCCTAAATTAAGCGAGTTCAACTCATTTATATCAGCTACATGTAAAGAGATGTTGGGCGTATTTTTAAATTTTTCTTTTGCTGCGATTATGGCAGATTCACAGTAATCTATGCCGACTAGTTCCAAGTCGTTAAAATTTTCTGCATAGGCTTTTATGGCTTCAAATTCATCACCACTGTTGACACCGAGATTTAAAATGCGGACTCTTTTGTTTACATGTACATTTTGTAGCGCTTGTATATAGCTATAAAGAAAAGAAGCTTCTTCATTTTTGTGAATTTGTCCGAAAATAGAGTCTTTTCCGTATTTTTCTTCTTTATCTGTGATATTTTTGTGAAAGCTGTTGTCTTGATTCAGCTTTTCATAACGCATAAGTATATAATTTTCATCTAGTATCTTGGGCGTGAGCATTCTACATTGCAGGATATGTGCTAAATCTACCCAACTTTTATAGCCTCTGTATATATACTTGATACCGTTACATGTAACAATATTCCCATTATAAAAAGAAGATGCGGCATCCGGATTTAGAATTTTAAATTCAATTGTTTCTTTTGGCTGCAATACGGATATGCTGTTTTGTAATATTTTTGTGATTTGTGCCATAGTTTGATGAGTAAAGTTTAACATACTTGAATTATACATTTTTATTAGCTAAAATGATAGAAAAAATAATAAAAGAGAAAGACATGCTGTCAATGGAAATTCCTTATCTGGATGATGTGATTCAATTAATCAATGATAATGAAGATTTAATTCAATATAGTTACAAAGGAAAAGACAATCAACTCTTAATGTCCAAAGTATTAGTCGATAAAATTTATACTATGATTGAAAAAGATAAATCTGCCGAGATTGATAAAAAAGATCTTTTAAAACTTGTAATCAGACAGGC
This sequence comes from Sulfurimonas sp., assembly GCA_027063585.1. Classification (GTDB taxonomy): domain Bacteria; phylum Campylobacterota; class Campylobacteria; order Campylobacterales; family Sulfurimonadaceae; genus Sulfurimonas. The sequence continues at coordinate 7,650 of JAMORM010000053.1, forward strand.
TTTTGAACTTTCCAAAAATGATGTAGTCGTTAGTAAAAGCGGGCAAATATTTATTAAAACTTTTGATGAAAAAACTAAACAAGAGGTTCGCGAGAAAGATGTGGGAACGGTTGCCGGTCGTTATAACGGATTTAGCGAAGAAGAGTTAGAAGATTTTCATAAGGAATTTTTTGCAGATGAAGAGAATAAAAACTTTTTTGAACTTATAAGCAAAAAATTTTTTCAAAAGTATTTTATAGAAGAACCTATTAATAATGAAATATATGAAAAGTATGTTTTTTCCTATATAAAACAGATAATTGCCGAGCAGTTAGACAGTATGTATGATGATGATAATGATAGTTTTTTTCAAGGATTTGCAGGATATATTTTTAGAATTCATTTTACGGAAGTTTTTGAGTATATAGCAGATTTAATGCTTTACGAAATAGCGATAAACAATAATTATATAATAAAGTTTTTAAAGTATTACTCTTTAAATATTCTTGTTATCGGCGGAAAAAAGTATAAGGTTCCAAGCTTGGAAACAGCAGATGGGCTTCGTTGGAATGTCGTATCTATGCTCTCTATTGCTAAAGTTTATACAAAAAGTAAAAGAAATCTGGATCAATTTAAGAAAGAGATAAATAAAATTCATAAAGAGATGTCTCAATTTTATGTCGAGGGTCTTTCCCCAAATGAATATAATGCTTTGATGTTTGAGAAAATAACGCAGTTTGAAAAAGAAATTCAAAAGCAAAAGCTTGAATTAGAAAAAAATTATGATTCTCTTGAATTATCAACTGATGAAAATGAAGATAGAAAAATTAGACGGGAAATTACTAAAATTAAAAGTCGTATAGAAACTATGTTCAATCAAAAAAAAGAAATTTTTAACAGTATGATTAGCAAAGCTAAAATTCATCAATATACAAATTTGCAAAAAGAGTTAGAATCTTTGCAAAAAGAGTATAAAAAAGAAAAGAAGATAATATCGCAGAATCAAAAAGCATATATGTCCATGAGAAACTCTTTGGTCAAAGCATTAACAGAGAAAAAAATAGATGGTTTTTCCA
>JAMORM010000054.1 GCA_027063585.1 Sulfurimonas sp.
ATGGATGAGAAGACTTAACTTTTGAGACATTACATTCAGTTCTTTTGACTGCTGGACAATGGCATCTTCTTTTAATGCAGAATTTACCGTTAATGCTATAATTACCAAAGCAAAAGAGACAACAATTGCCGTAATAAGATTAAGTTTATTTTTAATTGTCATATTTAGACCTTTTTTATTTTAAATAAAGAAACCAGATTTAAATCTTGAAAAAGCTCCATGAGCTGTTCATCTCCTACATTGATTTGTAAATCAATATTGTCTTTAAGTACTAGTTTATTAAAATATCCGATAACCGAAGATGTAACAGAAATAGAATCTTCTATATTGAGAGTTATATGTTTATTTGTTTTTGCTATTTCATCAATGACGTCTTTAATTTTCTGATAATCTTGTATTGATTTAATATTACCCTTAATTGTCACCCTGTTTGAAGAAGCTAATATATCCATAGTATTGTTCCTTTATTATATACATGTATGTATTATCGTATAATACTCTAATTTATATTACTTTCTAATAAGTTGTATCCATTCTTTCATCTTTTTTTCATATCCGACATCTTTTAATTCTACAAAACGCATAGATTTTGTAAGGTACTTTTGCTGGACATATCCCTCAAAATCGTGTGGATTAAGGTAATTTTCATTACTATTTGTTATATTTTTTGGAATATCCACTATGTTACCGTTTTTCACACTTTTCAATGCTTTATTTATGGCCAGATAAGCAGAATTTGACTTTGGTGAAGCGCAAAGATATATAACAGCCTGTGCCAATATGATTCGAGCTTCAGGATAGCCTATTTTACTTACGCTTGTCAGACAAGAGGTAGTCAGTGTCAATGCCTGAGGATTTGCATTGCCGACATCTTCACTTGCCAAAATAACAAGGCGTCTGGCAATAAAATCGGCACTCTCCCCGCCTTCAATCAAACGTGCTAAATAATAAATCGCCGCATCTGCATCACTACCACGAATAGATTTTATCAGCGCAGATACCAAATCATAATGCACCCCCGCTTCACTGCTGCCTGCTTGAAGCGCATTAGGGCGAAGGGACTGTAACAAATCAAGTGTTACTTTTTCATTTACATGTACGGCAAATTCCAAAAGCTTCAGCATAGCTCGTGCATCACCCCCGCTTGAAGCTATAAGATACTCTTGTGCATCCTTTTCAAGAACAATATCTATTTTACTTAACGTTACATGTAACAGCTCTTTTAAGCTTACATGTAACATACTTTTGAGTTCAAATAACATAGAACGTGAACGGATGGCAGATGTCAACGAATAAAAAGGATTTTCGGTGGAGGCACCTATGATTAAAACCGAATTATTTTCCATTACCGGCAGCAGAACTTCCTGCTGATTTTTAGAAAGTCTGTGCACTTCATCTATAAATATCAGTGGTTTTTGCAAGGCATTTTTATACTGCTCAAATATTTTACGCAGTTGTTCGATTTTAAGAGAGGTAGCATTAAATTCATAAAAAGGAAGCTGCATAGTTTTTGCTATAACTCTGGCAAGAGAAGTTTTTCCAACACCCGCAGGTCCATAAAAAAAACTATGCCCCAGTGCCTCTTTTTCACATAAAATACGCAGAGGAGCATCCACACTTGTTAAATGTTCCTGCCCTATAATCTCATCAAAATTTGAAGGCCGAAGCAAATGTGTAAAATCCATCTACTGTTCTTTTTCTTCTTTTCTTTTGTTGTCTCTGGCTCTTTTTTTCTCTTCTTTCAAAAATTTATAAAGTGCCGAATACTCACTTCTAGTCAAATATCTTGTTTTGCCGGTAGGCAAATTATTTAACTCTATTTCTGCAAAACTGACACGTTTGAGATCAGCCACTTCTGCTCCAAAGTGTGCAAAAAATCGGCGTAATTCACGATTTTTACCCTCTTTGAGCGCTACTTTTAGTATAGAATAATTGGGCTGATTCTTTTGAATTTTATACCCGATAAAAGGCTTAATGTCCATAGAAGTAATTTTAGAGTGTGAATGTGCTCCCGCACTTGCATCATCCAAGTAAATTCCGTTGAGCATTGCATCTTCCATATCCGGTGTCACTTCACCCTTAATTTTAAGCTTGTAAATTCTCTCCAAATCTGATTCCATCAGCGAAGTAGCCACATGTGAAGCATCCGTTAAAAGCAACAGCCCCTCACTTGCAAAGTCAAGACGTCCGACAGGGATAAAATGACGGAATTCTTTACTCAAACTGTCATAAATCGTTCGTCTGCCTTTTGGATCATTTTTTGTTACAAGCTCACCTTTTGGTTTGTTATATACGATTACCGTATATTTTTCCTGCGGAGAAACCTGCTTACCGCTAATATAGACTATGTCTACACCCTCTTGCACCTGTGTTGCAGGATTAATCTCAATTTCGCCGTTTACACGGACATAACCGTCTTGAACAGCCTTGTCAGCCTCTCGTCTTGAGTAGGTTGAATAGTGTGCAATGTATTTGTTTAGTCTCATTATTATGAAATTCCTTTTTCTATGAGCGTGTGAATATGCAGCACGCCTTGTATTTTTTTTGCTTTGTCCGTAATGACTAAAAGCTGAATTTTTTTCTCTTCAATAAGCACAAGCGCATCGCTTGCAAGCATCTCTTCATCATCAATATTCATAGGGTTTTGTGTAGCATATTTCATCACATCATCCTCAAGCGAAAAATCTTCGCTCATCAATGCACGACGAACATCACCGTCACTCATAAGTCCTGCAAGTCTGCCTTTTTCATCTGTTATCAAAACTGTTCCGAGTCTGCCCTCGCTGATTTTTAAAATCGCATCTTTGACTTTTGCATCTTTTGAAATAAGAGGCAAATCATCACTTCGCATCAGATTCTTCACTTTAACAAAAAGCTTTTTCCCTAAAGCACCCCCTGGGTGAAAAGAGGCGAAATCACTCTTTTTAAAATCTCGGGCTTTCATTAAAGAGACAGCCAAAGCATCACCAAGGGCAAGGGTAAGTGTCGTAGAACTTGTCGGAGCAATATTTAAAGGGCAGGCCTCTTTTTCAACCACAACATTGATAACCACATCACTATACTGCCCAAGTGTTGAGTTTCTGTTTCGTGTCATGCCTATAAGCGGTGTACCGAAACGTTTAATATGCGGTAAAATAGAACTGAGTTCTTCACTCTCACCTGAGTAACTAATGGCTATAACAACATCATCTTTCCCTATCATACCAAGGTCGCCGTGCAAAGCTTCTGTAGGGTGCAAAAAAAAGCTTGGTGTCCCCGTTGAGGCAAACGTTGCAGCCATTTTGGCACCAATAAGTCCGCTTTTACCGACACCGCTGACAACCAGTTTCCCTTTACATGTAAGGATAATCTCTACTGCTTTATCAAACTCGTCACCAATATTTTTTGCAGCATTTATCAGGGTCTGAGCCTCAATATTTAATGTCTCTTGTGCAATTGTTTTATAATTCATAGCCTAATTATACCTTTTTTATCATCAAGAAGATATAATGTTAAAAATATGATTTGTTAAGGAAACACTATGAGAAATGTAATAGGCAAATATTTAGATACTATTGATGCTTTAAAATTAGAAGATAGAATGCTCACTCATAACACATTGATTTTAGGTGAAGAGGGCTCAGGAAAAACAAACTTGGCCTGTAGAATAAGAAACTTTGTGATTGACAGTAATGTACCCACACTCTATATGGATTTTGCAAATTCCCATGAAGATGAAGTGGAACTCCGCTATAAAGATGAACACTTCAACTATATCCGCTTTGACGAAAGTGAAGTTTTTGATGAAGAATTTGACAAACTTGTGGCGCAAAAGAAGCATATTTATATGGCAGTTGACCCTAAGTTTTTCTCAAACAAAAGAGAAAAAAAGAGTAAACTCTCAAAAGTTATTTCACAGCAGGCTCTTTTAGATGATTATTACTACTTTTTCCATGATATAGAAAATTTAAACGGTTTTTACACAAAATTTGAAGACTTTTTACTCTATATGTTAAGTTTTGCAAACCTTCAAAAACATGGGTTTACCTTTTTGGCACAGCCGCATCAAACATTTGAAAATCCACATCTTAAATTGCTTTTTTCTTTCCTTTATGTTGGGAAATGCTCTAATGCGAACTATTTTAACACTGCTATTTTAAAAACACTCAAGAAAAATAAATTTTATTACCAGTGCAGAACAGCTTACCCTACACTGCTCTTTAACGACATTAAAAGCAGCATGGTAAAAATTGACGAGTATGTACCGGAGCTCTAAGTATGCAAAAATTATTTGAAGAAGTTGCCTCACTTGATGCAAGATGCTATAAAGAATTTTTTTTAAGTGAAGATATTTTGATGGAACATGCCGCAGAGGGTATGGCATCGTATATAAAAAACAACTTTTCAAATAATGAAAAAATAATTATAGCTGCAGGAAGCGGAAACAACGGAGCTGACGGTATTGCCCTCGCCCGTTTATTGCATAAAGACTATGATGTTTCGCTTTTTTTTGTCAAAGAGCCAAAATCACAGATGGCTTTATTGCAAAAAAAAAGAGCTTTTGCCGTGGGTGTTCCGACTATAGATGAGTTGCAAGAGTGCGACATTATCGTTGATGCCATCGTCGGTACAGGATTTGACGGTGAATTTAATGAAGCACTCACAACCGTTTTACAAAATATAAATGCAATGCAAGCTTTTAAAATCGCCTGCGACGTTCCAAGCGGACTGAAAAAAGACGGTACATGTGCACAAACAACATTTCATGCAGATGTTACCTTAACTATGGGCGCTTTAAAAAAATCACTGTTTTTAGATGAAGCCAAAGATTACACAGGAAAAATCGAAGTTTTAAATTTAGGAATTTCGAGAAAATTGTATGAAACTCAGACGAATTGGCATCTTTTAGATTTAGATGACTTGCAACTTCCTCTAAGAACACAACAAAATTCACATAAAGGTAGTTTTGGACATCTGGCTGTACTTTGCGGCGAAAAACCCGGAGCATGCATAATGAGTGCGCTCGCGGGACTGAGATTTGGCGCAGGACTCGTTACTTTGGTCGGGTACGAAAACCACCAAATGCTCAATATTCCCTACTCATTAATGTATGCACATGCTTTGCCAAGCAATACAACGGCGATTGCCTGCGGAATGGGTTTAGGAGTAGAATTTAGTGATGATGAGCTTAAGAACTTTTTAGAGAATGATTTAGCATTAATTATAGATGCAGATCTTTTTTCTATGAATATTATTGTAGAACTATTCAAACGCAAAAATATTGTGCTCACACCGCATCCAAAAGAATTCGTTTCGTTATTAAAAACCACAGAACTTGCCGACATCAGCGTAGAAAAGTTGCAAAAAAAACGTTTTTTCTATGTCGAACTTTTTTGCAAAGCCTACCCAAATATAACGCTTCTTTTAAAAGGTGCAAATGTCATTATAGGCTCAGATAATAACTTTTTCATCAATCCTCACGGGAGCAGTAAACTTGCCAAGGGCGGTAGTGGCGATGTGTTAAGCGGACTTGTCGGCAGTCTGCTCGCGCAAGGGAAAGCCCCTTTAGATGCAGCAATTCATGCCTCCCTTGCTCACACAAAACTGGCACAAAACTACACCAGTGCTGATTTTTCTCTTACACCGGAAGATTTAATACAGAGAATTGGGAATTTATAAGATTCCTTATGCTATAAATCTAACAATTACTTAAGGACTAAATAAAAATGGATAACAAATTAAAAATCGGAAAATATGAACTAGGCTCAAGACTTATCGTTGGAAGCGGAAAATATGACTCTTTTGAAACAACAAAAGAGGCAACTCTTGCAAGCGGGAGTGAGCTTATAACCGTTGCAGTAAGACGTCTCAATATTACAGACCCAAGCAAAGAGAATCTGCGTGATACTTTTGCAGGAACAAATGTAAAATTTTTACCAAATTCTGCAGGCTGTGTGACAGCTGAAGAAGCTATAACGACATTTCGTTTAACGCGTGAAGCAACAGGTATTGATTTAATTAAATTAGAAGTGATCGGCGATACGCAAAAAACACTCTACCCTGATGTGCTTGAGACTATAAAAGCGTGTGAAGTCCTTGCAAAAGAGGGTTTTACTATTATGGCATATACCTCAGATGACCCGATTATGGCAAAACGTCTTGAAGATGCCGGAGCAGATGCGGTTATGCCTCTGGCGGCACCTATCGGAAGCGGTTTGGGTATTCAAAACCCTTACAATGTCGTATTTATTCGTGAAGCTATCAATGTGCCCGTTATTGTCGATGCGGGCATAGGCTGTGCAAGTGATGCGGCATATGCAATGGAGTTAGGAGCAGACGGCGTTTTAACAAATACGGCAATTGCGCAGGCACAAAACCCTATGATAATGGCAGAGGCTATGAAACATGCCGTTCAAGCCGGTCGTATGAGCTACCTCGCAGGAAGAATTCCAAAACGCCCTTATGCAACGGCTTCATCTCCTGTTGATGGGATGATACAGTTTTAATTACTTTTGGCAAGAGCAGCGAAGTCTATCTCTTCGTTTGCTTTTTCCTCTTTTCGTTTTTTATCTTCTTCAAAACTTCCTGTTGTAAAAATATATTCATGCTTGCCTTTATTTAAAACACATCCTTTTGTACCCGGTACGCATGTTACATGTAACAACTTACAATAGCCTTGAAAATCATGCTGACATGTCCATCCCATAATAATATCCTTATTTAAATTTATCGGATAAATGACTCATCAAAAGTAATTGCCCCATTCCCTCAAAAAACTTTTCTATTCTCATCTCTTTGGCATCTACTGCTTTTTGTAAAGCCGCTAAGAAAACAAGTCTTGATTCTTCAGATGCCTGCATGTAAATATCTATAATATATTCAAAACTTAGAGAATGGACTTTGCCATTAACATCAAAATCTATACTCGAAATCGGATTAATCCCTTCATTATGCAAAATTTCCATACACTTTTGTTTGAGAGCGTCCATTATATAATTCCCATCAATGAGAGCATAACAATAAACATGGCTACAGGCGTAATATAACGAAGCGAAAAATACCATGGTTCAAAAGCCCATTTAAGCTGTGGTTTCATTGTTGCTTCCACTTCTGAGCGAGGCATAACAAAGCCGACAAACAGAGCCATTAAAAGCCCTCCAAGAGGCAACATAATAGCGGCTGTTACATAATCTACCCAGTCAAAAAAGTTTTTACCGCCCCATGTCAGATACTCTTTAACACCGTCGATATTTGAAAGAATCGCAAAAATACCAAAAAACCAGAAAAAAGTTCCCATTGAAACAGTAGCTTTTAAACGACTCCAGCCAAATCTGTCTATAAAATACTGTACCATCGGTTCAACAAGAGAAACAGAAGATGTCAGCCCTGCAAAAGCAAGCGCTATGAAAAACAAAACTGCAAAAATATTGCCGACAATTCCCATCTCATAAAATGCGGCAGGCAAAGAGATAAACACAAGACCTGGACCTTTTGCGGGACCTGAACCGTATTGATATAAAAATGTAAAGAGCATAAGTCCCGCAACTATAGCAATAGTCGTATCTAAAAAAACAACCCAAAAAGCACTTTTGACAATATTTGCATTTTTTTCAAGTGATGCCGCATAGGTCATAATGGCACCCATACCAAGACTGAGGGTAAAGAATGCATGCCCGACTGCCGTTACAAAGGCATCTCCGTTTAACTTAGACCAATCGGGAGAGAACATAAAAGTTACGGCCTTTGAAAAGCCGTCTAATGTAACAGCATATGCAAACATAGAAGCTAAAATCAGCATCAATGCGGGCATTAAAAACATATTTAATTTTTCTATACCGCCTTTTAAACCTCTGTGCAATACATAGGTAATTATAACAAAAGAAGCGGTATGATAAAAAAGCTGTGTCCAAAAATTTGAATGCAACATAGTCGTAAAAGTGGTTTCTGCTTCAGCAACTGTCGATGGAAGATAAGTAAGCGATGTTACTATGTAATTAAAAATCCATCCGATTACTACTGAATAAAATATCATGATAAATAGACCGGCCAATCCTTGAAAACCGGCCAATTTCCATATATTTTTATGTTTTGGCGCTAATTCTTCAAAAGAAGTAACCGTATCCCGACGTCCAAGATACCCAATGAGCATCTCTGCTATCATTATAGAAAAACCGATAAGAAGTACCGTGATAAGATACACTAAAACAAAAGCACCGCCTCCATATTCTCCTGTAATATAAGGAAATTTCCATATATTTCCAAGTCCTACAGCACTTCCTGCTGCTGCCAATATAAAACCAATCCGACTAAATCTAGCTATTTTCATACGTAACTTTCTGTGTTTAATTATGCTAATTATACTTAAAAAATTGAAATTTAGAAAAGAATTTGGAAATACTATTGACATTTTGAATCAAATTAACTATAATTTCGCCTCATTAATCAGCATTAAGTGCCTGTTTAATGTGTAGGTCGGGGTGTAGCTCAGTATGGTTAGAGTACCTGGTTTGGGACCAGGGGGCCGAAGGTTCGAGTCCTTTCACCCCGACCACTTTTAAAATTTTAATTTTATATTTTTACTAAAACATGGTGGGATTAGCTCAGCTGGTTAGAGCACTGGTTTGTGGTGCCGGGGGTCGCGGGTTCGAATCCCGTATCCCACCCCATTTAAAATATATAAA
>JAMORM010000055.1 GCA_027063585.1 Sulfurimonas sp.
CTCAGCAGCATTGAAAGAATTTGATATAGAGATTGTAGAGATGCACCACAGACATAAAAAAGATGCTCCAAGCGGCACGGCACTGACACTGGCTGAATCAGCAGCTACTGCAAGAGACTTGGATTTGAACAACGTCCGTGTGAGTGGCAGGGACGGTAATATCGGTGAACGCACTAAAGATGAAATAGCTGTTATGGCTCTTCGCGGCGGTGATATTGTCGGACGCCATACCGTAGGCTTTTATAATGATGGCGAATTTATAGAACTCAACCATACCGCAACATCACGGAATACTTTTTCAAAAGGTGCTTTACGTGCAGGAAAATGGCTTGCCGACAAAGAACCCGGTCTTTACAGTATCAGTGACTGCTTAGAACTCTAATACTATTCAAAGTTCTAAAGCAGTTTTAGCAAGTTTGGCCCAAGAAGATTGTGGGTCAGCTTTTATAGCGTCATTGTAGGCTTTTTTAGCTTCATCATCTCTCCACAACTTGCTCAAAACATTTCCTAAGAAATACTTTTGTCGTGAGCGTAATGTATTACTTAATTTGATTCTATCTAAAGACTGAATAACTTTTAAAGCCTTGTTATACTCTTTTTTATCCATATATGCTTGATAAAGCGCAAATTCTACATAAGGGCTCTGTGCATGTGAATCTGACTTTTCTTGTATCTGCATAACTTTTGTTGCATACTTAATAATCATATTGTCATCATGGCGCTCACTTCCAAGCGTTACCATAGCAACATAACGGTCTATATCTTTATAATCAAGGCCAAAAACTTCTTCGATTTTGGCCATTGCATCAATCATTTTATCTTTTTTCTCTAATCGCTCATAAGTATCAAAAAGATACCTATATACTTCTTTGTATTTTGAATTTTTATCATCTTCGATTAAGCTTATTAAATCTTTAGCAGCATCAATGACATCACTGTAATTTCCTGTTGCAAAATCAACTTTTATATAACGATAAAGCCATTTTTTACGTTCATCTAAACTTTTTGATTTTAAATTTTTAACAGCTATACTTTTAGAAAGCTGGAAATCTCCACCTTTCATAGCACACTCATAGATGCCGTCATCCCATTTATCTGAGAGTGTAATATTATATTCATTTGATATCACAAGAACCTGTTTACAGTTTTTATTGCGCAGTGATTCCTGCATCTCTCCTATTGCCGCATCTTGTATAATCTTTTTCACATCCTTATACTCTGTCTCATTTAAAGATTTAAGCTTTTCTTTTAAGCTCAGCACCTGAGCGTATTTTCCTTCTTTGAGCAGCAGTTTCGCTTTTTCATAAAGCGCACGTCTGCCTATACTGTCATTTTGATACTCTTGTATCAGTTTGTCAAATTCGGCCAATTTTGCACTAGCATTCAAATCAGATACTTCAAAAAACAAAGCATCCTTAGCTGTTTGCACAGCATCAACATAATCTCCATCAGGAAATTTTTTCAGGTATTCATTCAATGCCGCCAAGGCTTTCGTTTTATCTTTTGTTTTTGCAAGCCATAAAGCCTTGTCTTTGAGTATTTCTTCATATTCATCATATGTCGCATCTATTTCATGTAGTATTGCATCAGCAATAGCTGCTGCAGTCTTATAATATTCTTGATTTGCAAATTCCTGCATCATCTTCTGTGATGCTGTAAAATCTTCCATAAAATAACTCGGTTTTGCCTGAACAATTTTCATAGCATATTGAGACGCTTCTTTGGGTCTGTACGAGAGATATAAAGAAGCTAAATGGTATGCTGCACTGGCTGCTACTTCAAGGTCTTTTGTTGTATACAATGCTTTTTTATAATATTTTATAGCTTTTGTAATGCCTCCTGACTCTTCAAGCATTTCACCTTTATATATATACCCATATTGTGCAAATTTTGAATCTTCATGTTCTGTAAAGAGACGGTCAAAAAAGTAATCGGCATCTGTATTTTGCCCGATTTTTGCATAAGCGTCAGCCATCAAAGAAAGGACTTCAGCTACATTTTCGTCTGATGAGTATTCTCTCAAAAATTCTTTCGCATAACTGATGACATTATCCCAATCTTTGATCTTCGCATATACTTTTATTTTATAGTATAAGAGTTCTGCACTAAAAAGAGTATTAGGATATGTTTCAAGTACATCATTAACAGTTTGCAGACATGACTCATACTGTTTCTCTTTATAATATTTTTTTACTTTCAAATACTCTTTGACATCTTCTATCTTTTTTATATGAACCGGATTTCCTTTGATATCAAGACTCCCGACATACGGCAGCTTGTCTTTGTCTAAATAAAAAGGAAAGTTTAGTGCAAGTTGCGATACTTCTTCTTTTTTGAATAAAGGAAACTTTTTTTTATACCCTAATATGCTCCAATGATTTGAGCTGTTTACATCTGCATTAAAAACTTCATTGTCTTTTGTCAGGTCAAATATTTCAGGAATTAATTTTATTTTGTAAAAAGGCTTAATTAGAACAAAAAATTTATCTTTTCTGACAACTGTATCCACTTTAAAAAAGTCATTTTGAATATGCTTGAGGCTTCTTGATGGTCTTTTTGAAAATGTACATACAATCTCTTTAACTATGTCAAAATCATTTTTTATTTCTTTACATGTAAAGGATTCGGAGTCTCGTATGTCAAGTGTTGCATACTTTATAAAGTTGTCTTTTGCACTGTCAATTGAAATTTCGAGTGCAAAAGCATTTGTAAAAACAAAGGTTAAGAGTATCCATTTTAACAAATTCTCTCTCCCTTTATTCAGATTGTTAACTATTAGTATCCGCTGTTATATACAAATGCCGTAATAAACTCTAAAAGCGGGTTTATTGCAACAAAAGCAAATATAGTTCCTACTGCGGCTATACCGATAATTGTTTTAAGAGCCAATGTAGCATTTGCAACATACATATGCCCATCATTGCCCATTACAGGCTCTTTCATAAACATATATACAATTAGTTTCAAGTAATAATAACCTGCTATTGCAGAGTTAAGTGCCATAATAAGTGCCAGTATCGTATACCCGCTTGTAACTGCTGAACTTATCAGATAAATTTTACCCCAAAAGAGTGCAAATGGAGGAACACCTGCTAAACTCAACATAAACAGACCCATTATCATAGCAGCTACCGGTGCAGTTTTAATCATACCTGCAAATTTATCAAACGAGTGATCTGATGACTGATGTGCAGGCAGATTCTTTTGACGTGATATCCATAGCATTGAGAATGAACCAAGATTAGTAAATGTAAACAGAACCCAGTATAAGAAAAGAGCACTGTTTGCCTGTGTTGTTCCTATTAAAATCGCAGCCATAACAAAACCTGCATGTGAAATAGAACTATATGCAAGCATACGCTTGACATCTGTTTGTACAAGCGCCCACATGTTTGCTACCGTCATAGTGATAATTACAAAAGCATATAAAACAATATCGAGCCATACTATACCGCTGTGAACTAAAAATTCAAAAAATCTCATAGCTACAACAAAAGCAGCAATTTTAGGTACAATCGACATGTAACCCGCCATCGGTGCAGATGAACCCTCATACACATCTGGTGCCCAAGTATGAAATGGAATAAGCGAGAGTTTAAAAGCAAATGCCGCTAACATAAAAGCAGTACCGACAAGGACATAACCAATATCAGCATAGCCGTTTGCAGCTAGTACTAAAGCAATTTTATTAATTTCTACCGAACCAGTTAAAGCATAAAAAATCATAGCACCAAAACTGAAAAAACCTGCTGCTAATGCACCCATAGTAAAGTATTTTACCGCTGCTTCAAAAGATTTGTCACGATTATGCATAGCAATTAATGTATATAATGCCAAAGACGCTGTCTCTAGCCCTACAAATATTAAAATAATATTATCCGTTGCAACCATGAACTGAAAACCTGCAATCATAAACAAGAAAAGTGCAAAAAACTCAGGGTATGAAAATTCATGGAAACGCTTATGTGTTAAAGCCAATGGTATAAAAAGCATTGAAGCAATAACTATAATAAACTGAGCTAAAAGAGCCAAACCGTCAATCAGCATAACATCAAACATACCTAATACAGTACCGTTTTGAGTAAACAATTCGGATGCGTCAAGTAGCGAGAAGAAGTCTATTGCTAAAAAGAGTAAACTCAGTACTACATAGAGTGATTTGTGAAGGCCACCCTTGACAACGTCAATCACTAAGATTAACAGCGCACCTATCACCGGTATCAGCATAGGAGCAAGAGTCATTACATTTAACGACTCCATCGAAATATTTATTGGCGCTAACATTAGTGAACCTCCTCTATAATAGTTTTTTCAATAATTACAACTTTCGGTTTCACTAAATTTGGAATTCTTTCTTTAGCTAACGCTGTCGTAGATTTATTATGCATTAACTGCACAATTGATTTTACACTGTTGTTGATTGGCTCCAATACAGGCTTTGGATAAACTCCAAGCCAGATTGCAACAATCACTAATGGAATCAGACCAAACAACTCTCTTTTATTGATGTCCGGAAGATTTTTATTTTTTTCATTTGTCACTTCACCGAAAAATGCTTTTTTATATGCTGCGAGCATATAAATAGCACCGACGATAATACCTGTACCCGCTAACAGAGTCAAAATATGTGACTGCTGATAAAAACCGAGCAGAGATAAAAATTCACCTACAAAGTTAATTGTAAGCGGCATACCAACTGAAGCCATCATCATAATTCCAAAGATAGTTGCATATCTCGGCATTACATGTGCTAAACCGCCGAATTCGCTCATTAATTTTGTATGACGTCTGTCATAAATAACACCGACAAGCAAAAAGAGTGCACCTGCAACAACACCGTGACCCAGCATCAAAAATATAGAACCTGTAATACCTTCAACATTTAAAGCAAATGTTCCAAGAATGATAATACCCATATGTGAAATGGAAGAATAAGCAACGACTTGCTTAATATCTTTTTGTGCATAAGCAACCATTGCCGTGTAAATAACCATAATAATGGCTATAATCGCAATTGGAATCATAAAGAATGCCGCTGCATCCGGAAATAACGGTAATGAAAATCTCACAAATGCATAAGTACCCATCTTTAAAAGAATTGCCGCAAGAATTACAGAACCGATTGTCGGTGCCTGACCGTGTGCGTATGGCAACCATGTATGAAACGGAAACATAGGCACTTTAATGGCAAAACCAAGAAAGAAAGCCGCAAAAAGCCAGAGCTGAAATGTTTCAGGCAATATAAGTCTATACCAGTCTAAAAGAGCAAAACTCCAAACACCTGTCGCCTGATAATAAAAATATGCCATAAAAAGCATACCTACAAGCATTACAAGTGAACCAGCAAACGTATATAAAAAGAATTTTATTGAAGCATATATACGTAATGGTCCACCCCATGCACCGATGATATAGAGCATCGGTACAAGTGAAAGTTCCCAGAATATATAAAATACAATAGCATCAAGTGCAGCAAATACACCGACCATTGTCATTTGTAAGAACAAAAGAGTGATGATCATATATTTTACTTGTTTAGTATCTGTCAAAGAACCGATTCCAAGCAGTGTGAAAAATGCCGACAATATAATAATAAATACAGAAATACCGTCAACCCCTAAGGTATAATTAATTCCAAAAGATGGAACCAACGGAAGACTTTCCATAAACTGCATACCCGATACACTACCATCAAACACATACCATAACCATAATGCCAGTGCAAACTCAATAGCAGCAACTGAGACACCGTATGCACGCATACTCTCTTTTTGTATCATAAAACCAAACACAGCTGCTAATGCCGGAAAGAAAATTAATAACGATAAAATATGATCTAACATATACTAAACTCCTAAAGCTGACAAGAATACTAAAATCTCATCAGAATATCTTGCTGCAAGTCCGAACACTACAGCGAGTGACAGCAGTCCAACAAGACCTGCTACCATCCATTTAAGCATAGTAGATAAGTTACCACTTTGCATTTGCCTTGTTTTCTCACCGGTACCGTAAACAATACCTGCAATGCCGTCAACAGTCGCATCAACTATTTTCATATCGACTTTTGTCCAGAAAAGCTCAGAGATTTCTCTGTACGGTTTCACAATATATTCTTCATAAAAATAAGGAATATAGTATTGATTAAATAATAATTTGTAGATAAATGAGTTTTCTATCGCACTTGTTCCATCCGGAACCATTACTTTCTTGTTTGCATATTTTTTGTATGCATACAAAATAGCCAAGGCAACAAAAATCTGTGTCCCTACAAGCATAATTAATGCTGTTGCATGAGAATGTATATGATACTCGGCAGCACCCAATATCTCTTCTACCATACTAAAGAAAGGTTCTTTAAAAATTCCGGCAATCATTGCTAAAATCAACAATGGACTCATTGCTATAAGCATGAATCTATATGCTTCATGTGGATGAATACCAAATATTTTATAACGTTCTTCTCCATGGAAAATAAGTGCGACAAGTCTGAATGAATAAAATGCCGTCAAACCTGCCGTGAAAAGCAGTACGCCGTAGATTACAAAGTGATGTTCCGCAAACGCAGCTTCAAGAATCGTATCTTTTGAAAAGAAACCTGCAAAAGGAAAGATACCTGCCAATGCTAATGAAGCAATCGTCATCATAATCCATGTCCACTTCATAACCTTTTTGAGTCCACCCATTTTAAACGGATCAAGCTCATCATGCATAGCATGCATAACATTCCCTGCACCTAAGAATAACAGTGCTTTAAAGAATGCGTGTGCCATGAGGTGAAAAAGTGCAACCCAGTAAGCACCAAGACCTGCTGCTGCAAACATATACCCTAACTGAGACAGCGTAGAGTATGCGATAATTCTTTTCATATCACGGTTAACCAATGCCATAGAAGCTGCAAAAATTGCAACAAATGCACCAAGAGAGGCAATAAAAAGACCTACATTGGGAATGAGACTGTATAGCTCATTTGAACGAACTACAAGATAAACACCCGCCGTAACCATTGTAGCAGCATGAATAAGTGCTGAAACCGGCGTAGGACCTTCCATCGCATCAGCAAGCCATGTGTGAAGTGGAAACTGTGCCGATTTACCCATCGCACCGATAAATAAAAATATACCCATCCATGTTAATGTTGCAGTATCAAGACCAGGCATAACAGCAAACGCTTCGTCATATTGAAGCGTTCCTGTATTCCAATAGACTAAAAATATTCCGATAAGCATACCGAGATCGGCAATACGGTTCATTATAAATGCTTCGTTTGCCGCCCATGTGGCACTTTCTTTGTGGTACCAAAAGCCGATAAGACCCCAAGAACAAAGACCAACGCCTTCCCAACCAATAAAAAGACCGGCATAATTATCACTCATTACAAGTATCATCATTGAAAAAACAAAAGCTGAAAGCCATGCAAAAAATCTGTTAAAACTTTTGTCATGATCCATATACCCAATAGCATAAACATGTACAACAGTTGAAACAAGAGTAACAACCATCATCATTGTAACTGAAATTTGATCTACGACAAAACCAAAAGGAATGTATAAATCGCCTGTTTCCATCCATGTCATCATTGTAACATGTATAGGCTCTCCTGTTTTAAGTATATAAAGTAAAAGCATTGTACTTGCTACAAATGATGTGAATATCAATAAACTTCCTACAATTCCTGTAAAAAGTTTCTTTGGTGTTGCAGCAAACAAAGCAGAGAACAAAGATCCTACAAGCGGAGCAAAGAGTGCTATATATAAATATTTTTCCATTCTTTATCCTTTCATCGTTGTTAATGCATCTAAGTCAATTGAACCATGGCGTTTATACCATACAATCAAAAGTCCAAGACCGACTGCAACTTCCGAAGCAGCAATAGCAATTACAAAAAATGCAAACATCTGCCCAGTCAAATCACCGTAATAGTGTGAAATGGCAGCAAAAGCCACATTGACTGCATTTAATAAGATTTCAGTTGCAAAAAATAGCAAAAGAAGGTTTTTTCTACGCATAACACCCACTAAACCAATAGCAAATAAAATAGTAGATAAAACCAGATAATGGTTTAAGCCTATTTCCATCATGAAAGCACCTTTTTATTTTTTTCTTCTTCAATCTCAGCATCATTTAAAAGCGTAATTGAAAGATCCATTTTTTTACCTGCAAGTACAATCCCGGCAACCATTGCAACAAGCAGCATAATAGCAGCTACTTCAAATGGTATAAGATATTTTGTAAACAGTACTAAACCAACTTCTTGCGTATTGCCGATGCCGTCAATAGTCGGATAAAGTGCCACTATATTTTCAGACACCATAGGCGCTGCAAATATAATAACCACTAAAATAGCTGCCAACGTTGAAAGCCCAACAATGATGTATTTATTTCCCTGCTTCTCTTTGACTTCTCTTGTCGTATCAAAAAACATCATACCAAAAGCATACAGAGCCATTACTGCACCCGTGTAAACTATTATTTGCACCGCACCTAAAAAATCAGCACCCAGAATAAAGAAAAATGCTGATATGAAAATCATTCCTGCTGCCAACGCAGTTAATGCATATAACGCCTGTGATGTTGTC
>JAMORM010000056.1 GCA_027063585.1 Sulfurimonas sp.
AATGTAGATGATTTTATAAATACGGCAGAAGAAATACAAATGGCATATATAGAGAACAGCAGATGAGTAAAATAAGTACACCTTGTTATGTATGCGAAGAAGAACTTTTAGAAAAAAATTTAAAAATTTTAGAGTATGTACAGCGGCAAAGTGGTGCAAAAATTATTTTGGCATTGAAAGGTTTTGCCATGTGGAGCACATTTGATCTGGTTGCAAAATATTTAAAAGGCTGCACGGCAAGTGGATTATATGAAGCTAAACTCGCACGCGAAGAGTTTTGTAAATATAATAAAAATGCAGAAGTACATACATATTCCCCTGCTTATAAAGATGAAGAGATTGAAGAAATTGCTAAAATTTCAGATCATATAGTCTTTAATTCTCCAAATCAATTACAAAAATATATTTGGAAAATCAAAGAAATAAATCAAAATATTCACATTTCATTACGAGTGAATCCTGAAGTATCCTCTTCTCCGGTTGATATTTACAATCCTTGTGGTTTATACAGTAGACTTGGGACAACATTGGAAAATTTTGATGAAAAGGTGCTTGAAAATATAGACGGATTGAATTTTCATGCACTTTGTGAACAAAATGTAGATGCTTTGATAGAAGTTCTAGCAGCTTTTGAAGAAAAATTTGCAAAATATTTTAAAAATTTGAAATATATTAATTTTGGCGGAGGACATCATATTACTAAGAAAGACTATGATATTGAGAAACTTATTTGGATAATCAAAGAATTTCGAAATAAATATAATGTTGATGTTTATTTAGAACCCGGTGAAGCAGTTGGTTGGGAAACTGGTTATCTCAAATCGACAGTGTTGGATGTTTTTCACAATGGTATGAATGTAGCCATACTTGATACATCGGCAGAAGCACATATGCCTGATACATTGGCAATGCCATATCGAGCGGAGATTAGAGGTGCCGGCGCAGCAAATGAGAAAAAATATACTTATCGCTTGGGAGGCAATACCTGTTTGGCTGGTGACATTATGGGTGATTATTCATTTGACGCACCTTTACATGTAGGCGATACTGTTATATTTGAAGACCAAATTCATTATACATTTGTGAAAAACACTACTTTTAACGGTATCAAGCTTCCGTCTTTGGCAATAAAACGTAAAAATGGAGAGATTGAGCTTATAAAAGAGTTTGGGTATGAAGATTATAAAAATCGACTTTCATAATTATTTTCTTAAAGTTTATTGTTAAAATTACCAAAATAAATATTTATTAATAAGACAATTGAATAATTGGCTTTATAATCATTTTCTTTGTGAAAATTAACAGAGGGGTTGATCTCATAAAAGAACCACTGTTTCCATACATTTTTTCTAAAATTGAGTGCAGTTGTATAATTGTTTATGCCACTGTATTTTTTAGAGGAAGGGGTTACTTTGTATTTTGTATTGCCTGAAAATATTTGTGCAATACTCAAAGAAGTTTTGTTGTTAAAATTCCAATAGTATCGGCTCGAAATATCATAATCCATACCATTAATGTTTGTTTGAGTTTTTCTGTGCAAGGTAAATCGCAATAGGTTTTTTTCTTCTACTGCTTTGTCAAAATAAATATAGGTGTTTTCTTGAAAATGATCTTTCGTAGAGTATTCAAAAACCTGTACCGGTTCTATTTTCCATTGATTGGAAGTGAAAATTTTAAAATATCTTGCTCTTGTAAAAGGGTGAAACCCTCTAATACCGAGAGAATATTTACTTTGTATTTTGTAATGGTCTGCTCTAAAATAGTTGAGTCCAATTTCTGTTGGAGAATCCTTGTTTATTACCTTTTTGTTTTCATTGTTATCATTGACACCGGATATAAAGAGATTAAGCCTTTTGTTTGTTCTTTTTAAACCTATATGTGCATTGATACTGATGCTTTTTTTATATTTATATTTTGACTGAAATTGTGTATTTAGTTTTATGCTTACAAAAGAGTTATCTGTTTCATTTAGATATTTCTCATTTTTAAAGAAATAATCCATATTTTTAGAATTATTACCATTTATATGACGCTTGTTTTGTTCTTTAGTTTTAAAGAGTTTTTCAGTTCCTATATCTAAAGTATTGGAATAATCAATGACTTTATTAGAAATCACTTTGTGCGCAATGTCAATATAAGATGTATTGGTCTCTACTGTCTGTGCATGTAGATTTAAGAGATACGCTACACAAAGGAATAAAACATTTCTCATAAAAAATTTCCGTAAATATTTGTATTATTCAAGATATATATTATATACTCTGTGAAAAGATTATAGCAGGATTTGCAATGAGAGAAGATAAAGAACGTTGGAATATACGTCATGTAGAAAAACCGATGCGTAAAAATGTGGAACCGATAATAGAAAAATATATAGATATGGCAAATATCGGTAAAGCTTTGGATATTGCCTGTGGTGTCGGAAGAAACACTCATTTTTTAGTAGAAAAAGGGTTTCAAGTGGATGCGGTTGACTTGAGTGACTATGCTCTTTCTCAAGTCAAAGATGATGCAAAAATAAAAAAAATAGAAGTTGATTTGGATAGTTATAATTTACAAAAAAATGAATATGATTTGATTATAAACATCAACTATCTCAGTAGAAGATTATTTCCTCAAATCAAAGAAGCGCTTAAGCCAAACGGCTTGTTAATATTTGAGACTTTTATTGTAGCTCACGGTGATTTTAATCAGCCGGCAAACCCTGAATATCTTTTACGGGTTAATGAGCTTTTACATGCTTTTATTGGGCTTGATATTGTTTACTATGAAGAAAAGGATGAGATTAATTTAAGAGGGGAAAATACTCGTGTTGCTTCACTTATAGGAAGAAAAAGATGTTAAAATTTTATTTACATGTATAAAAATTCTCTGCAGATATATGAGTTTCTCAATACAAAGAATTTACTAAAAAATTCCCCAAAAGAGTGGTGGCCTAATGCCGGAACTTTTGAAGTGGTCGTAGGTGCTGTTCTAACACAAAATACGACATGGAAAAATGTTGAAAAATCTTTAAAAAACTTAGAAAATTTTTTAGATTTAAGCTCTTTTGCATCATTACATGAAGAAGTATTAAAAGAGAAAATTCGTCCAAGCGGATTTTACAATCAAAAAGCACCAAGACTTTTAACATTAGCGCAAAATATACAAAATGAATTTGGTAATTTTGAGTCTTTTCAAAAAAATGTAACGAGAAAATGGCTTCTCTCCCAACTTGGCATTGGGCAGGAAAGTGCAGATGCTATTCTTTGTTATGCCTGTTTTCGTGCGGAAATGGTCGTAGACAGTTATACTAAAAGATTATTAAAAAAATTTGATCTTGAGTTTAAAACATATATGCAGTATAAAGAGTTTCTAGAGTATGATTTTAAAAAAGACTTTACATGTAAAGAGTTACATCTTATATATGCCAGATATCATGGCATGATTGTAGAGTATAATAAGATTACAAAATTATAATCCTTCAAGCAAAATATTCCAAAGTCGTTGTACTTCTTTATTGGTCAAAAAAAGAGAAGATTTGTTTTCAAAGAGTTCTTTGAGAGCTTTTTGATTGAGAGGTAAAGTGTGTGAGCAGTGTTCATGTGTCGGCAGGTACGCACGTAAAAGAGAAACATCTTCTTCGATTTTTTTCGAACATAAAAAACAGTGCATATCTTTATGTAGTCGTCCTTCATGCTCTAAAAGTTTGACATAGGCTTCAACAGCTACGCGTTTTGGGTTTTGTTTGTCCCAGTTTCTTGATGCATCTTCAATCAAGTCAAAATAAAATGAACCGATGGCTTCAGAATCTTTCAAATGTTTATAAAAAAGTCCCAAAAAATCCTGCCACAGACGTAAAAGTTTATAGTCATTTATCCAGCTATATCCGATGTGTATGACATCTTTGAGTCTTGCAATAGTCGATTTGGCAGAACTTTGGGTTTCATAATCAATTTTAAAACCGAGATTGATAACTCCATGTCGTGCACCATAAAACCTATAAAGGGTATCTAAGCTGTTTTGCGATAAAATACTTACTATTAAATCCTCATCTTTTACACGATTTAAGTTGATGATAAAACCTTGCACCTAATTGCTTCCTATATACACACTTTGTGATTTTTTTTAAAATATTTTACACTTATTATGCTTATTTAAACCAAAAGAAAGTATAATTTAACTGTTTTGTCTAAATAGACTAAATTTCTTTAAAAAGAGATTAAATTTATATGTTTTTCGTATAAAATTTACAAATTTGGGAGTTAAAATGGTTGAACATCATGATTTATTAAGATCATTTAAGGATAATTGTGGTTTTGGTCTTGTTGCCAATATCAAAAATAAGCCTTCACATAAAGTACTTAATGATGCAGTTACTGCATTGGAACGTATGATGCACCGTGGTGCTGTTGCCGCAGATGGAAAAACAGGAGATGGAAGTGGTCTGCTTCTTTCTATGCCGGAAGAATTTCTCAGAGCAGAAGCCGAGGACAAAGGTATCGAACTACCGAGCCAGTTTGCTGTAGCCAGTGTTTTTACAAAAAATAAAAAACATTTAGATGCACTTGAAGCAATTTGCCAAAATAATGATTTGAGAGTAGTGCTTAATCGTGATGTACCGGTAAACATAAATGCCTTGGGTGATCAAGCACTTGCATCTTTACCTCATATTGCACAACTGTTTATAGTTCCTAATTCGATTATGGCAACAAATAGATTTGATGCTCTTTTATATCTGTCTCGTAAAGAGGCTGAACATGAACTCGGAAGCGACAGAAATTTTTATATAGCTTCCATGAGTTCAAAAGTTCTTTCATATAAAGGGCTTGTTATGCCGACACATATTAAAGAATTTTATATAGATTTGCAAAATGAAAATTTTAAAATATCTTTTTCACTCTTTCACCAAAGATTTTCAACAAATACACTTCCCGAGTGGCGTCTTGCTCAGCCGTTTCGTGCTGTAGCGCATAATGGAGAAATTAACTCTGTTGAAGCAAATCGTATTAATGTTGCTATAAAATCAGAATCAATTAAAAGTGAAGTATTCAGTGATGAAGAAATTCAAAGACTACTTCCTATTTTACAGCCGGGTTCATCTGACAGTGCATCTGCAGATAATTTTTTTGAATTTTTAATAGTCAATGGAATGGATTTTTTCAAGGCTGTACGTGCAGTTATTCCTGCCGCATGGCAGAATGCTCCACATATGGATCCTGAACTCCGTGCATTTTATGAATATTATTCAACTGTTTTTGAAGCATGGGATGGTCCGGCTGCATTTTCAGTAACAGACGGAAGATATATAGGATGTGTACTTGACAGGAATGGTTTACGTCCTTCAAAATATATAGTCACAAAAGATGATAATCTTTTAATCGCTTCAGAATACGGTGTTGTGGATATTGCCGAAGAAGATATAAAAGAGCGTGGACGCTTGCAGTCAGGTGAAATGCTTGGACTTGATTTGAAATTTGGAAAACTTCTTAAAAGTCATCAAATTGATGATTATTTAAAAAGTGCCAACCCTTATATGAAGTGGTTGAATGAACATATGATTTACCTGCAAGAACATGTAGAAGAGCAGTATAGTACATGTACAGAAATGGATGAAGATACTTTAATAAGAAGACAGCGATATTTTAATGTGACACAAGAAATCATAGAACAAGTCATTGAACCTATGATAAAAGATGGCAAAGAAGCCGTTGGTTCTATGGGTGATGATACGCCTCTTGCGGCTTTTTCGCAAAAGCAACGAAATTTTACAGATTTCTTCAAGCAAAAATTCGCTCAAGTAACAAATCCGCCGATAGATTCTATTCGTGAAAAAGTTGTTATGAGTTTAAATACCGGTTTTGGTGAAGTACATAATATTTTAGATGAAATTCCATCACATGCACATAGGCTAAAATCAATTTCTCCTATTATTACAAGTGAAAAACTTGAAGTTTTAAAGTCTTTTGGTGATGAAAAATCTCCTAGATATCAAGAATTTTATAAAAATGCCACATTTTCAACCGCTTATAAAACAGATTTGAAAGCATCACTGGAAAATTTAGTTGAAAAAGTAATTTCAGCAGTGAACAATGATGGAATAAGAATAGTAATTTTAGATGATACTGAATTTAGCAAAGAGAATAAAGTTATTCCGATGGCAATGGCGATAGGACGTTTAAATATTGCTCTGCTGAAGGCAAAAGTACGTCATCTTGTTTCGTTGATTGCTGCAACAGGTGAAGTTGTTGATTCACACAGTGCGGCAGTACTGATTGGCTATGGTGCATCCGCTATTTATCCTAATGTACTATTTGCAACAATTGCATCACAGCTTGAAAAATCAAAAGCATTAAATTTAACATGTGCAGATGCATATAAATCTGTGCATACGGCACTTAACGGTGGACTTTTAAAAATTATGTCTAAAATGGGTATTGCAACGATCGCTTCGTATAGAAATTCCGGTCTTTTTGATGTGATGGGATTAAGCAGCGATATAGTTAAAGAGTGTTTTGAGACATCACATGTAACAATACCGGGTCTCACATATAATGATATCGATGAGAGACTTGAAAAAGCACATAAAGCTGCTTTTAAAATAAATGGTTTTAATAAAATATTCCCATTAAATATCGGGGGATATTATAAATTTTATACAGGACAGGAACACCATGATTTCGGTCCTGCAGTTATTCAAGCTATTCATAATGTTTCCAAAAATCCGTCACAGGTAAATTTTGACAAATTGAAAAATCTTGTGAACAAACGCGGATTGAAATTTATTCGTGATTTCTTTGATTTACAATCAGACAGAAAACCGATTGATATTTCAGAGGTTGAACCCAAAGAGACAATTTTTAAACGTTTTGCTTCTGCAGCTATGAGTCTTGGATCTATCTCTCCAGAAGCTCATGAAACGATTGCTATGGCTATGAACAGAATTGGCGGTCAATCTAACTCAGGTGAGGGTGGAGAAGATAAAGCTCGTTTCGGTACACAAAGAGTCTCAAAAATTAAACAGGTAGCCTCAGGACGTTTTGGTGTCACACCTGCATATCTTAGAAGTGCAGAAGAAATTCAGATTAAAGTTGCTCAAGGGGCAAAACCGGGTGAGGGTGGACAGCTTCCTGGTCATAAAGTTACTCCATTAATAGGAAAACTGCGTCATACGGTACCGGGTGTAACACTTATTTCACCACCGCCACATCACGATATTTATTCTATTGAGGATTTGGCACAGTTGATTTTTGATATGAAACAGGTAAATCCTAAAGCACGTGTAGCGGTAAAACTTGTTTCTACCGTAGGTGTCGGAACCATTGCTGCAGGTGTGGCAAAAGCCTATGCAGATAAAATCATCATCTCAGGCGGTGACGGCGGTACGGGTGCTGCTCCACTTACGTCTATAAAATTTGCAGGAAATCCTTGGGAAATTGGGCTTTCTGAGGCACATAATGCGTTAAAAGCAAACAACCTTCGTGGACTTGTAGAACTTCAAACAGACGGTGGACTTAAAACCGGTCTTGATATTGTAAAAGCAGCTCTTTTAGGTGCAGAATCTTTTGCCTTCGGTACAGGCGTATTGACTATTGTCGGTTGTAAAATGCTACGTATCTGCCATGTCAATAAATGTTCTGTGGGTATTGCTACACAAAATGAAAAACTTCGTGAAGAGTTTTTTAAAGGGCATGTGGATCAGGTTATAAACTACTTTACCTATCTTGCGGAAGATGTAAGAGCAATAATGGCTGAACTTGGTTACAAAACAATGGAAGAAATGATAGGTCGTGTTGACTTACTTGCAGTCAAAGATGATAGTTTTGCAAAGAAATTTGATTTCTCCTCTGTTTTACATCAAGAAGAAGGCATAAATACACATCAGCAGCCGTTTAATCCTCCTTTTGATGATAATGCATTTGAAAAAGATGTATTAAAAGAAGCAATGAACGCAATTAAACATCCAGAACATCCTATAAGAATTCAAAGAGAAATTAAAAACATTCATAGAAGTTTTGGTGCACGTATTTCTGGCGAAATTGCACAGTATTATGGTGATGAGGGACTCAAGCAAGATACTATTAAAATAAGTCTCAGTGGTGTGGCAGGACAAGCTCTGGGTGCATTTTTGATTCCGGGTGTTTCAATTTATCTTGATGGTGTGGCAAATGACTATATTGGAAAAGGTATGCACGGCGGTAAAATAATTATTACATCACAAAATGAGGGTGAACAATTTTCTGCAGGTGGTAATACGTGCCTTTATGGTGCCACAGGCGGAAAACTTTACATTTCAGGAAGTGTAGGTGAGCGTTTTGCTGTTCGTAATTCAGGTGCATTTGCCATCGTTGAGGGAACAGGTGATAATGCCTGTGAGTATATGACAGGCGGTGTGGTTGTGATTCTTGGACGTACAGGTATTAATTTTGGTGCCGGAATGACAGGTGGTGTAAGTTTTGTTTATGATGAAGATCATAATTTTATAGAAAATGTCAATGGTGAACTTATTGAAG
>JAMORM010000057.1 GCA_027063585.1 Sulfurimonas sp.
CATCGCATTGCAAATTTTAATCCTGTACAAATAACAGGGATAAAAGAGTATTTTGAAACACTCAAAAGTGGTGGTGTGACACTTTTTCAACAAGAAAGAGAAGCCAAAATACTCAGTGATATTAAAAAAATAGAAAAAGACAACAGTGTCAATGTTGAAATAGATGAGGAGCTTTTTGCGGAAGTTGTTGCTATCACTGAAAATCCGACGGCACTTTTAGGCTCGTTTGATGAAGAGTTTTTGAGATTGCCTCCTGAGGTTATTATTACCTCTATGAAAGAACATCAGCGTTATTTCCCTGTATTTAAAGACGGAAAACTTGTAAACAAATTTGTAGTCGTGTCGAATGCTTTAACAGATGATTTCTCAGAAGTTATCGCAGGTAATGAGCGAGTACTTCGTCCTCGTTTGGCAGATGGACTTTTCTTTTATGACAATGACTTAAAAAATGGACTCAGTATAAAAGGTCTGGAAAAAGTTGCTTTTTTTAAAGGGCTTGGCAGTGTTGCCGATAAAATAAAGCGTGAAGAAAAAATTGCCAATGCTTTATATGAGAGGTATAAGCCTGATGTAAATAAAGAAGATTTAAGCAGAGCCATAGAACTTGCAAAAGCTGATTTGATGAGTGAAATGGTGTATGAATTTACAGAACTTCAAGGGCTTATGGGTTACTACTATGCAAAAGAAGCAGGGGAGAGTGATGCCGTTGCTTTGGCTATAAAAGAGCAGTATTTGCCGGAAGGCGAGGAGAGTGATCTGCCTTCTACGCCTTTGAGTGCGATTGTGGCTATAAGCATTAAGCTAGACACACTTCTTGGTCTTTTCTCTGTCAATGAAATTCCGACAGGGTCTCGTGACCCTTTTGCTTTGCGTCGTGCAGTTAACGGAATCATTCGTATCGTCAATGAGTACGGTTTTGCATTTGACATCGTTGAGACGTTAAAAGAACTTTCCAAAAATTATGATGCGATAGATTTGGAAAAACTTGAAAATTTCATTATCGAGCGTATTAGAAGATACTATAAGGTAAATCCGTCTATTATTGAAGCGGTTTTGGCATCGGGTGAGAGAGAACTGCTTGCACTCGGACGTAAAATAGAAGCACTTAACAGTTTGGTGAACTCTGAAGGTTTTGATGAAGTCTCCTCTACATTTAAGCGTGTGGCAAATATAACAAAAGACATTGATTTAAATGCTGATTTACATGTAGATGAAAGCCTCTTTGAAGATGAAGCTGAAAAAACATTGTATAAAAAATACAAAGAAGTTACTGCAAAAACTTATGAGAGTTATGAAGAAGAGTTAGATGCTCTACTGGGACTTAAACCTGAACTTGATGCCTTTTTTGACAGTGTTATGGTCAATGCAGAAGACGAAAAAGTGAAAAATAATCGTAAAGCGCTTGTAGCATCCATCTATAAAAGCATTCTTAATATTGCCGATATTAAAGAAGTAAGTATATAAATGTATGATATAGCCATCATAGGAGCCGGCATAAACGGCTGTAGTGTGGCATACGAGTTTATAAAAGAGGGTAAGCGCGTCATTATTTTTGATAAAGAAGGTATTGCAAGCGGTGGAAGCGGTGCCGCGGGTGCTTTTGTGTCTCCAAAATTTTCAAAAGCAGGCGAGCTTAAAGAAATGCTTCATTCGGCATTTCTTTACTCTTATGATTTTTATGATAAAAATTTTCCTCAAAATTTTACAAAAGCACAACTTGTACATATAGCAAAAGATGAGGCGGATGATGAAGCTTTACATATATACAAACAAAATACACAACTCCCACTGCAAAAGATTCCGATTGATTTACAGATACAATTAAGTGAAGATGCGAAAAAAAGAGAATATGTCTCAATAGATGCTGGCGTAGTCGATGCACAGAGAGTTTGTAATGATATGGTATGCGGCGCAAAATTTGTCAAAGAAAAAGTGGAGACACTGATATTTGATGATGATTTTTGGGTGATTAATGAAAGCTACAGTGCCAGAAATGTCGTTTTGGCAACAGGGGCTTATGATATGCTTATAAAAGAGCCTTATATCAAGCTTCGAGGTGTTTGGGGACATCGTATAGATATAACAACGACGATACAAAATCCCTGTTCTATTCATCAATATGTTTCTATATCCCCTTCAGATGAGGGAAAAATTGCTATAGGCGCTACACATAATGTGCATTTTCATCCCGAAAAAAATAAAGAAGCGTATGATATAGAGCAGGGCAGAGCAGAGTTGTTGCAAAAAGCTGCAAAAACGCTCAATCTTGAAAACGTGGAAGTCATACAAGATTATATGGGGCTGCGTTCGGGTTCTTTTGATTATTTGCCAATGCTTGGCTCTTTGGTTCTCTCAAATGAAACACTGCTTACATGTAAAGGCTCTTTACATGTAAAGAAGCCGGATTATTCAGAGTATGTGTATTATCCAAACCTTACTATGATAAATGGGAGCGGCGGATATGGTTTTGTTTTGGCGCCGTATTTAGCAAAAATATTGACAGAACATATTTTACATGGGAAAAAAATAAGTGAGAGAATCAGCCCGGCAAGATTTTTTGCCCGCTGGGCTAAAAGAAGATAAAGAGTTAGATCTTCACTCTTTGCGGTGGCATTGTTCTAAAAATTTCTTTGACGGCATTGGCACGGACTTCTCTTGCTTTTCCGCCTGCAAAAGGGGAAAGGTAGTAGGCTCTCTCAATACATTCATCAGGGTCATAATTGTTGTCATACATAAAAACTACGTTTTTATCGAGTTTGTTTACATGTTCAGACAAGGCTCTTGCATAAGCTATGATTGCTTTATGGTGTCTGTCATATTTGTTTCCCATTCCAAAAAATACAAACTTGCCGCTGAGTCTGATATTTGGGATATCTATATAATTTAACTGTTTATCATAACGCGTAAGCTGCGTCGATGAAATTTTGTCCAAATCTGCATCAAATTCTTCTAAAATCGGTGTCGGTTCTATATTTTCTCTGTTGTAATTAAACAGATATCTGATTTGAACAAGTTTGCCTTTGTAGTGTTCTTTGAAGCCCGCATTTAAAACATAGTCTTTTGGACTTTCATTCAAAGCGACAAACTCATCATACTTATCAAAGCCATCCTCTTGTAAAAAACGGCTCATTTTATAGCCTACAGGACTGACTTCCGGGTTATATAAAAAAACGGTTCCTGCTACGTGTTTACGCTTTTTTTTGAGCATATTTTCTAAATCATCAACGGTGATTTTTTCCTCTTCGCTCTCGTTTATGTACATGTACTGCTCAACTAAGTAGTCCATATCAAAGTTTGTAGAAAATTTTCCAAATACTTGCATTTTAGTTCCTCTAATTATTGGGTGAATTATACTATAATTCTTTCCATGATTTATATAGCTTTTTTAATTTTTACTTTTTTAATTCTAATTTTTGCTTTTTACCAGTGGCAGTATTTTATGATTTTTAGACCGACTTATATCAAAGAGAGACGTTTATGTCAAAATTGTTCTATACTTGGGGTAAAAACTGATGACGGTATAGACCTAGAAGGCGCAATCTATGAACCTGAAAACCCAAAAAGTACTCTGCTTATGTTTGTCGGTCGGAGTCAGGATGGTGTGGCACTTATGAACAGGATTTCGCAACTTTATCCAAAATCACGGATTATTATATTTAATTACCGTGGATACGGCAAGAGCGGTGGGGTTGCAAATGAGAAAAATATTTTACAAGACGGTCTGAAAATTGCTCAGTTAGTGCAAAAAAACTATGGCGATTTTTATCTTTTAGGTTATTCTTTAGGTTCGAGTGTTGCTACATATGTCGCTTCAAAACATAAAGTGTCAGCTCTTTTTTTAATAGGTGCCTTTGATTCTATTGGGCAGCTTTTACGACATAAATATGCCAAAATCTCTTATATGGCAAAACTTTTACGCTATAAGTTTAAAACCATGCATTATATAGAAAATGTAGATGCCGATACCTATTTGTTTGTAAGTCGCGATGATGAACTTATTCCGTTGCAAAATGCAAGAAATTTAAAAAAACATAGTAAAAATTTAGTACATTATGAAGAATTTGACGGACTTTCACATAAAGAGCTTTTTTGGGATCCACGTATTATTAATAAAATCAATGAGGTTATAGCATGAATTTAGGCTTTTTAGCGAAAAAATTTATTACATTTTTTGTAGAACCATTAGGCTTGATTGCTACATTGTTAGTAATTGGACTTTATATGTTACATGTAAAGAAGTACCGCTTTGCTAAAGTTTTATTGTTTGTCGGTTTGTTTTTATTGTTACTTTTTTCTTATCCGCCTTTTACAAATTTTTTGGTGCAGAATTTAGAAAATCAATACCCGAAATTTGATTATAAAACGAATGTTAAATATATACATGTACTCGGAAGCGGACACAATACCGATTCGTCTCAGCCGATATCTTCGCAAATTAGCAGCGGTGGAACAAAAAGGGTTTTAGAGGGTGTAATCATTCATAAACAAATGCCGGATACTAAAATAATCTTTACAGGATACGCCGGAGATACAAATACTACAAATGCACAA
Organism: Sulfurimonas sp.; assembly: GCA_027063585.1. Classification (GTDB taxonomy): domain Bacteria; phylum Campylobacterota; class Campylobacteria; order Campylobacterales; family Sulfurimonadaceae; genus Sulfurimonas. Next base: position 4,552 of record JAMORM010000057.1, read on the forward strand.
ATGAATGCAAAACTGGCACATGCACTCGGAATTACTTATAAAGATATGATAATTAACGCAAATCCTACCGATACAAAAGAAGAAGCACTTTTTACAAAAAGCTTTGTAGGTGAAAAACCTTTTGTGTTGGTCACTTCTGCTACGCATATGCCGCGGGCTATGATGCTTTTTCATTCTTTGGGTATGCATCCGGTACCTGCACCGACGAATTTTTATAAAAGTGAATTTAGAGGCTATTTACGGGCACCGGCACCGCTTTATTTTTATATATCAAGTTTGGCAATCCATGAGTACTTGGGCATACTCTGGGCGAAACTAACTTCATAGAACTTATAAAAGTTTTTTCATAAGTTCTATATGATAGCTTTCTTGATAGTTTATGAAATCAAAAAACTTTGCAAGTTCCTCATCTTTTATGGCATCGCTTAACTCTTTACACATAATTTTTGCAGCCTCTTCTTCGGCTATACCGTCTTTTATGAATTGATTTAAATCTTTAACGACGTAAGTCATTGTATGCAACTCTCTAGGAAGAGCCAAAATACCGAGTTTTGCCATCATATTTCCGAATGATTTGAGGTGAAACTGTGATTCGTCTACTAAGTCTTGAAAAACATTGAAATGCAGTACGTCTTTTGTTCTGGCTTGCATATAGGCATAAACTAAAATAAGTTCGTACTCTTTGTATGATTCTTCAAATAAAAAAAGCGTAAGTGCATCAATCTGCTCTTGTGCAAGATCTTTTTCGCCCCATTTTCTTTGCATATTAAAAGCAGTAACTTCTTGATTGTTCGCAGAATCTTTCATTATTTGAGCAAGGTATTCTAACAAATAAGCATCATCAGTTTTCATACGCTCTCCCAAAATATTTTTCGGATAAAGCGCTTGTATATTTGTAATATCTTGTCGAAGTGCTTCAATGATTTCAAAAACACTATTGCGTTTGAGCAGAACCATATCTCTGTCATAATTATAATCTTCACCATTTTCTAAAATTTGTTCACCCAGCCATTTCATATGGCGAAATGCTATTTGAGAAAAGTCATACAGGCGTGATTTGATAGCTTCATCGTTAACGGCAAATGATGCAAAAAGTATAGCAAGCCATAGTTCATGTTTTTTTTGATATGTTTTATTCATTTTCTTTCCCCTCGTCGGTTTGTTCTACTTGACAACTCTCTTTCATTTTGAGTACATGTAACTCTTCATCTTCTCCATTTTGCTTGTGCTCATAATTTTTTAAAGAAGCTAAAAATGCGGTAAATACGATGTCGGCACACACCTGTTGTTGAGCCGAGAGTTTGCCTAGTTTATCATGCATTTTTTGTACGGCCGTATTTGCATAGTTTGTATCATTTCCAAGTATCATTTGTGTAAACATTGAACCGATAACTACCGTGTCTTGACAACCGTTAGTCGCAAATTTGACATTTTCTATGATATCGCTGTCAAGTTTTGTATAAAATATGACATACTCTTTTGTCTTTTCATCTAAAGCAACGCCGACACCGTCCGCATCATCTAATTTTCCATAATTTTTAGGATTCATTAAATGTTCTAAAACCTCTGGGTTCATTCCCTCGGGCATTTTTACATTTTCAAACATAATAACTCTCTTTTGAAATATTTATAATATATATAAGTGTAACAAAAAAAGAATAAATTTAGTCTTGAAACTCTATCTCTTCCATCACCTTTTCACTGAAAAGATAGTCGGTTTTTTTTGCTCTTTCATGGCATATAATGCATGATTGTATCTTGCCTTCAAACCAAACGGTAGTTCCGGTCTTGTCATAAACACCATACCACCAATCATTATGTGCTTTATCATAGTTTTTATGCATTTTAACCATTACAACCAAGCGTGCTAAATAGCCTCTGTCATTTTTCTTATAGAGGGGCTTAAGAATAATAGAGCCTATCGGGAATAATTTTTTTTGTTCAATATAAGGAGTTGTGGCAATATCATTGGTATATATGTCTACTTTGGCATGATGGTCATGTGAATGTAGCAGCGCTTTGTTGAGTTTATGAAATTTTTTCCATTGTGGAAAAACAAAATGACGTTCAACATCATTTTCAACATGTGCTGCATAAAGAACGGCTATGGAAAAAAACAGGAGTATAGAAAGTTTCATGATACATCCTTTAATATTATAATTAGTTATATCATAACATAAAAGCAGTTAATATGTGATTTTTGAGAGGTAAAGCCCGTTGGGGGGAGCGGGTTTAATTTTATATTTTTGGCTGCAGTTGAGTTGTTTTTGTATTTCTTCTTTCTTGAGCGTTAAAAGTGCCCCGACCATCAGTCTTATTTGACTTCGCAAAAACCCGTTTGCTTGAAAATTTAAAATAATATAATTTTTGTACTTATAGGCAAAAGCTTTGTATATAATTCTTCTTGTAGATGTAATCTCACTGCCTGTTTTCATAAACTGTTTAAAATCATGTTCCCCGACAAAGAGGCGTATATTTTGCTCTATACTTTCAAAATCTACATTTTTTAAAAAGGTGACAAAATCTTTTTCAAAAGGATTACTTGACGTCGTTTTTATGATATATCGGTATGTTCTTTTTTTCGCACTATATCTTGCATGAAAGTCATCTTTTACATGTATAATTTTCTTTACATGTAACGCGTCACAAAGCATTTTATTGAGGGCTTTTTTGAGTTTTTTTGTATCGCTCCAATACGGCGGCAAATCTATATGGCAGATCTGCATCGTAGCATGAACCCCTTTGTCCGTTCGTCCGCTTGCAACGACCTTTTGCTCAATTCCCAGCTTTTTTAAGACATTTTCAAGTTCGCCGAGTACCGTGTCGGGTGTCTCTTTTTGCGTTTGTGAACCAAAAAAATGTGTGCCGTTATAGGCTAAATGCAGTGCAACTCTCATACGTTAAAACTTATTGACAATAGTCTTTTTGTAGAGTGTGTATGTAATAATGAGCCATGAAAGTGCGACAACGGGAATGGTATAATACTGAAACATTTTTTCTAAACCGATAGTCATTCCATAGTATAAAACAATGGTTAAAAAGAGGTATAAATAGACTTTAGACTTTTGGTGCCTGACTTGTACTATACCGATGCTTGCAATTAAAAAAAGTGTTATCATAGGAAAAAGACTCAGCAGGGTATCTTTAATAAAGACATGTTTTTTTCTTCCGGCATTCTCTTTTGAGAGCCAATATTGTAAGGGCTGTTTGTATGTTGTTAAATCTGCTTTGAGAGTATCGTTAATCAGCATTGTTTTGAAATTTACCTGAGAAAATTTCTCTTTCGAGTAGCTGTAACCTTCTCCATCCATCAATTTGAGGCGTAAAATTCCTGAATCATTAATGACTTTGGCTTTTTTTGCGGCAATAAGAATCTCTTCTTCTTGTTTTTTGTTAAACAAAAAGACTTTTGAGAAAGTACCGTCTTTGTTTTTTGCTCCAATGTATAAAAGCCAGTCACCGAAGCTGTTTCCAAATTCACTTGCAGCAAGATTAAATTTTGCTTCACTTTTCTTATAAGATAAAAAGTTTTTTGAAAGTGTTGTCGTATGTGGTGCGACAACCAAAAAATCAAATGCCAGTAACAGACTTAAAATAAAAGCAGGTTTGAAAAAAGTTTTTATAATAAACCCGGGTTCTATTCCCAATGCAAAAATAACGATAATTTCATTGTCGTTTGAGAGTTTAAACAATGAAAGCGTAGCGGCAATGAAAAATGTTATCGGCAATGTATAAAAAAGAATTTCAGGCAATATAAAAAGATAGAGCTTCCCCATTTCCCACACAGTCAGTTGAATAACTGCGGTATAGGTGGAGAGCTTAATTAAAAATATGACTGAGGCTATAACAAACAGTGGTAAAAATATGGACATAAAAAGAGCGGAAAAGTTGTTGAGT
>JAMORM010000058.1 GCA_027063585.1 Sulfurimonas sp.
CTGAGTTTTTTATGTTTAGAAGTTTTTTTGAGCGTTTTTCTTATCATTTTTATACTTATATAGTTTATTTAATTTGTATAAAAATTATATCCATATTTTATTTAATTTCTGCTCTAGGTTCGTCAAAATAATAACCTTGTGATTTATTGACACCTAATTCTACAAGTTTATCTTGTATCTCTTTTGTTTCTACGTACTCGCCAATTGTTTTGATGTTCATCTCTTTTGCAAAGGCAACAATGACAGAGGTCAATATTTCTGAACGTTTGTCATCAACTATTGATCTAATTATACTGCCGTCAATTTTTATAAAGTCAGCTTGAAGTTTCATGAGGTATTCAAAGTTTGAATAGCCTGTTCCAAAATCATCTATAGCTATTTTACAACCATATGATTTTACTTTTTGTATAAATTTTTCGATTTCATCAAAATTTTCTATGCTTTCGCTCTCTACAATTTCAAAAATAACTCTTTGGCTGATATTATAAGTTTGCAGTGTTTGAAAAATATATGTTTTAATGTCTTTATCTAAAATATCCTCAATTGTGAGATTGATAGAAAATTCATAATCATTATCCTTAAATGCTTCAAAGCTTTTTTTGACGACGATTTTTGTGAGTTTTTTATAGAGTTTGGCTTTTTTTGCAATTTCTAAAAAGTGCCATGGAGTTATTATATTGCCCTTCTTATCGATAAGTCGTATGAGTGCTTCATACTTGCTTATAGTATTTGTATTATTGTCCATAATTGGTTGAAAAAACATTACTATTCTGTCATCTAAAATTGCGTCTTTTATCTCTTGTATCCATTTTAAGTTGTTTTCGTATTCTTCATTGAGGGAAGCTTCATCACTGTAAAAAATTATATTTTTTGATTCTTTTTTTGCAAGTTTTAATGCCATATTCGCTGTTGGAAGCAGTAGTTCCGTCTCTTCAAAAGAGATACCGACCGTAATATTTAAAAAGATATCATGATCCTCTATGGTGATTGGGTGTTTGTGTATCTCTTGAATAAGTAACTGTAGATTATTTTTGAGAATATCATGGTCTCTTTCTTTTGAGAGTAATACAAATTCATCACCGTTGAGTCTGAAGAGTTTACATTCTGGGTTTTTTTTGAGATTTTCTTGTAAAAAATCAGCAAATTTTACCAAGACTTTATCTCCGAATTTTTCACCGTAGAGATCGTTTATCTGGCTAAAAGTATCTATATTGATAAGTAGTAAAGAGAAATTAGATGTTTCTTTTTTTGCTTCAATGAGTGCACGTCTGTTTGGCAGACCAGTCAGTGTGTCCGTATAAAACATTTTTGTTAATTCATCTTGCGTGTATTCCATTAGCTCATTATGCTTGTCTTGGAGTTTTTGTTTTGTAGTAATATTTGTTTTATGAATAAAATATTTTAGTAGAAGATATATCCCGCATAGTGCAACAGTTATATTGAGGAAAAGGAAAATTTCTTGCGCAAGAGGCGGTACTGTATGGGGATAATTTTTTATTAAAATCGGGTCTAGCACTACGGACAAGACGACTAAAGCTATGAAAGCATAGAGCCAATACTGTGAGTTTTCTTTTTTCTCATGCACCAGTGAGGCAATAGGAGCAAAGAATGCCCATATCATCACATAACTTCCCTGTGCGAAACCACCCAAGGACCACATCAACAAAAAAGGCAAAATGAGAACTAATAACATTTGTACCTTTTGAACGACTAAAAGGTTTCCATTTCTTTTATAGCACCAAAGATTTAAAAAAGAGACAAGAGAGTAAAAAAGAGGAATAGCGGCTGGTATATATTGCCCAAAAATGGCATAAATAAGTGCCCATATAAGGCTAACAGGACCGATTATCATCGGTACAATGAGGATTGAAGCTTCTTTTAATTCATCTGCACTTATTTCACCGGTATTAAAGTTGAGTAGTGTATGTAAGTAATTTTTATAAGTTTGAATCATTAGACTACTTTTTTTTCTAATTATATCACAAATTTATCACAAATATTGCTTAATCAGGTATTAAATTTTATTATCTAATTTATAAAAGAAATGTAATACAAAAATTATAAAATATGCTAAAATTACATATATTAATTAAGGGAAGAAGATGTCATTTGAAAAGCTGGGAGTTTTTAAGCCGTTGCTTGATGCTATAAACGATTTGGGCTATAACGAGCCAACACTTGTTCAAACAAGAGCTATTCCTTTAGTATTGGGAAAAAAAGATGTTTTTGCTACAGCCCAAACCGGAACAGGCAAGACGGCTGCTTTTGCATTGCCGATATTGCAAAAAATGCGTAAACATGTTGAAGGTAAAGGTGTCCGTGCCATAATACTTTCGCCTACAAGAGAATTGAGTATACAAATCTATGAGGATATTGCTGCGTATTCCAAGTACATGAATATAAAAACAACAATTTTGGTTGGCGGTAAAGATTTACAGAAACAGCGAGAGGCCTTAAAAAAAGGTACAGAAATTGTTATTGCAACACCGGGGCGATTACTTGAACATATAGAAAATGGATTAAGTCTTAAAGATGTCGAAGTGTTTGTCCTTGATGAGGCAGACAGAATGTTAGATATGGGGTTTACAAAAGATATACGTAAAATTCATCCGCTGCTGCCAAAAAGACACCAAACACTTCTTTTTTCCGCTACATTTAGCGATAAAGTCAGAAAACTTTCTAAACTCATTTTGACAAAACCTGCATTTATTGAAACAGCGAAGAAAAATACAACGGTTGATACTATAAATCAGGTGGCATATCTTGTAGATACTGTAAGAAAAGCCGAGCTTTTGGCTTACTTGATAGGTTCAAGAAACTTTCCTCAGGTTTTAGTATTTACTCGAACTAAAGTCAGTGCTGATGCACTGAGCGAAGAGTTGAAAAAAGACGGACTGAAATGCGGCGTGATTCACGGCGACAGAACAAAAGCAAACCGTCTTAAAACACTTAACCAGTTTAAAGAGGGCAAAATCAAGGTTTTGGTGGCAACAGACATCGCTTCACGTGGACTTGACATAGAAGAATTACCATATGTAATCAACTATGAACTGCCGTCAATCCCTGAGGATTATGTACATCGTGTTGGACGAACAGGGCGTGCAGGACGGGAAGGCGAGGCAATTTCACTTATAGATATTTATGAAAAGTATGATATAAAAGATATAGAAAAGCTTATAGGTCAAAAAATACCCCAAGAAACAGTAGAAGGATTTGAACCTGATCCAAATATTCGAAGAAAAGATGTGGATGAAGTCAAATTAAAAGCTGAACATAAAAAAACTGAGAATAAAAAAGTGCGTCAATATAATAAAAATACGACAGGCATGGTTTCAAAGAAAAAGAGAAAAACAACCAAACGAGATGCAAAATAATGAGCAAAGCACAAGCAAAATATTTAAAAGATTACAAGAAACCTGCATATGCAATAAAAACAGTAGATTTAACGTTTGAATTGTTTGAAGAAGAGACTATTGTAACAAATAGTATGCAGATAACAAAAGCAGATATGAATGAAAAAGATTTAAAGCTTGATGCGGTTAATTTGGAACTTTTGGAAGTCTCTTTAAACGGCTTGAAACTGCAGGAGAGTCGTTATATTATAGAAGAAGAGAATCTTACTATTATAAATGTTCCGAACGAATTTGAAATAAAAATAAAAAACAAAATATACCCACAAAATAATACAGAACTCGAAGGATTGTATAAATCGGGCGATATTTTCTGTACGCAAAATGAGCCTGAGGGCTTTAGAAGTATAACGCCTTACCTTGACCGTCCCGATATTATGAGTGTTTTTACAACGACGGTTGTCGCAGACAAGAAAAAATATCCGATTTTGCTGAGTAATGGTAATAAAATAAAATGTCATGAAAGCTTTGATGAGCGCCATGGTGTTACCTGGCATGATCCACATCCAAAGCCGTCATACCTTTTTGCCCTTGTTGCAGGTGATTTGGGAGTCATAAGTGATGAATTTGTAACGATGAGCGGTAATAAAGTCGCTTTAAATATTTACTGTGATTTAGGCAATGAAAATAAGTGTCATCACGCAATGCGCTCACTCAAAGAGGCAATGAAATGGGATGAAGAAGAATACGGCCGTGAATACGATTTGGATATTTACAATATTGTGGCAGTAGATAGTTTTAACATGGGAGCTATGGAGAATAAAGGGCTTAATATTTTTAACTCAGCTTATGTTCTGGCAGATAGTGACACGGCAACGGATGCAAACTTTATAGGAATCGAGAGTGTAATATCGCATGAATATTTTCATAACTGGACAGGAAACCGTATTACATGTAGAGACTGGTTTCAGCTAACACTTAAAGAGGGATTGACGGTTTTTCGTGACCAATGTTTCTCAGCAGATATGAACTCACCTGAAGTACAGCGAATAGAAGATGTAAAAGCACTCAGAGAAAGACAGTTTGTAGAAGATGCTTCTCCAATGCGTCATCCGATTCAGCCGGAGTCTTATATATCTATGAATAATTTTTATACGGCAACAGTTTACGAAAAAGGGGCTGAAGTTATACGCATGGTCTATACGCTTTTAGGCAAAGAAAAATTTACAAATGCAACAGATTTGTATTTTGAAACTTTTGACGGACAGGCGATAACGACAGATGATTTTTTATGGGCTATGAGTCAAGGTGGAAATATTGATCTTGAAGCGTTTAAGAAATGGTATCACCAAAGCGGAACACCTCGTCTCAAAGTCGAAGAGTCTTTTGAAAATGGTGTCTATTCACTTGCATTGACTCAAATAATTCCCGATAGTGTTGATGGAAAAAAACAAGAGCCGTATTACTATCCATTGAAAATGGGACTGCTGGATGAACAGGGCAGGGAAGTTTTGGCAAAAACATTGATACTCTCAAAAGAGCATGAAACATTTGTCTTTGAAAACTTTGAGACAAAACCTGTACTTTCAATCAATCGGGATTTTTCTGCACCGATTATTATTGAGCAGCAGAAGAATGAATATGCCTTTTTAATGAAGTATGATACAAATAGTTTTACGCAGTATGAAGCGACACAAAATTTTGCATTGCAGACGATAAATAAACTGATAAACTCAGATGAAATGGATGAAACATTTGTAGATGCTTATGGATATCTACTAGATTTGGATGTGGATTTATCATACAAAGCACTGCTTTTACAACTGCCTTCGGTCTCTGCAATTATGCAACTTCAAAAAGAGATTGATTTTGAAGAAATATATGCAGCACAAGACAAATTATTAAAACATATAGCTCAGAAATTTAAAAATAAACTTTTGGATATATACAAACAAAATCATATGCCTATATCGATAAATTTAGAAGCAGAATATATAGCAAAGCGTGCTATTAAAAACAGAGTGTTAAAAATTCTTTCAGCGCTTAAAAATGATGAGGTTGCCCAGTTGGCACAAAAGCAGTACGAAGAGTCTTTGACAATGACAGACAGAATTGTCGCACTGGATGTTTTAGAGAACTTACATGTAAGCTATGCGCAGACAGCATTGCAGGATTTTTATAACAAATACAAAGATGAAACGCTTGTAATGAATAAATATTTTGCAATTATAGCGTCTTCAAGCAGATATGATGTGCTAGAACGTGTTGAAAAACTGCAAAGAGACAAAGTATATGATGAAAAAGTTCCAAATCTTGTGCGCTCATTAGTCGGCTCATTTGCAAGAAACCATAAACATTTTCATGCTAAAGACGGAAGCGGGTATAAATTTTTGGCCGATAAAATCATAGCGATAGATAAAATTAACCCACAAATGGCCTCTGGCCTCTGTGGTGCCTTTAAAGTTTGTGACAAAATGAATAAGCACAATAAGAATTTGATGAAAAAAGAGCTCTCGCGTGTAATTTCTACACAGGGTCTTTCAAAAAATAGTTTTGAAATTATAGATAAAATATTAAAGTAAGTTTAAATATAATAACTAATCAATTTTTTGATGCCCTAAAATAGGGCTTTTGTGAGCTTTATTTTTATAACTTATTTGCTTTATAACAAAATATAATACATACTTGTGATAACATTGTGATATCATTTTGATAAAGTTACTAAGAACTTAAATTGAGAGGAAAATTATATGGCAAGATTAGTTGTATTAGGTGGTGGTGTTGCTGGTCATACAACGGCAACGTTCGCTGCAAAATGGTTAGGCTCGGAGCATGAGGTTGTAGTTGTTACACCAAATGCAAAATGGAACTGGATTCCATCAAACATATGGGTGGGTGTCGGTCAAATGACGAAAGAAGAAGTTACATTTGATTTAGCACCTGTTTATGCAAAAGCCGGTATTAATTATTATCAGGCAAAAGCGGTTTCTTTAAATCCAGAAGGTTCTGAATCAAGTGATAGACCTTTTGTTACTATAGAGTATACAAGCGCTGATAAAGCCGGACAGAGTGAAAATATAGAGTATGATTATATTGTCAATGCAACAGGACCAAAACTAAATTTCGGAGCAACTCCAGGGTTAGGTGAAGGCTCTAATTTAGGAGAGCATACAGTTTCTGTTTGTACTGCTGATCATGCTGTGCATGCTTCAGAAAAGTTTGCAGAAGCTATTGAAAAAATGAAAAGCGGGACACGTCAAAAATTTCTAATCGGTACAGGTCACGGTATGTGTACATGTCAGGGTGCTGCATTTGAATATATTTTTAATATAGAACATGAATTGAGAAAAGCCGGTGTTCGTGACATGGCTGATATAAAGTGGATTTCAAATGAATCTTTCTTGGGTGACTTTGGTATGGGTGGACTGCACATGAAAGTCGGCGGATACGTTGTGTCTTCTAAACTTTTTGCCGAATCACTTTTTGCTGAACGTAGTATTGATTGGCTTATTGGCGCACATACTTCTAAAGTGGAAGCCGGAAAAGTGGAGTATGAACTGCTTGACGGTTCAACAGGTGAAGAAGAATTTGATTTTTCTATGCTTATTCCGCCGTTTGCAGGTGTTGGTTTAAAAGCATATGACAAAGCAGGTGAAGATATTACGGATACCGTATTTGCTCCAAATGGGTTTATGAAAGTTGATGCTGATTATACACCTAAGCCTTATGCTGAATGGAAAGCAAGCGACTGGCCAAGAACATATCAAAATCCTACATATAAAAATATGTTTGCTGCAGGTATTGCTTTTGCACCGCCACATATTATTTCAAAACCAATGAAGTCTCCAAATGGTACGCCGATTAATCCAACACCGCCAAGAACAGGTATGCCTTCAGGTATTATCGGGAAAGCGGTTGCGCATTCGGTTTCTGATTTGATGACAAAAGGTGAAAATGCCCATTTACATGAAGCATCAATGGCTGAAATGGGTGCTGCATGTGTGGCATCTGCAGGTAAAGGTATATTTGACGGAACTGCGGCTGCTATGACTGTTTATCCGGTTGTTCCTGACTTTGAAAAATACCCTGGAACAGGTCGTGATACAGATTATACTTTTGGTGAAATTGGTCTTGCAGGACACTGGATTAAACATATTTTACATCATCTGTTTATCTATAAAGCAAAACTTAATCCAGGTTGGACATTAATTCCAGAATAAAAAAAAGGAGACAATATGAGCGAAAATAAATTAGTAGAAGAAGAATTGAATTTTCAAAAAGAGCAGTTTAGTTTAACAATGATACCGGGAAAATTTGCACGTGCAATGAGAACGTGCGTTATTTGGCAGTTTATTAGATTTTTAATAATTAATATTAAAATGATTGTAGTAGTGAGCAAAAGTCACTAATTTAAAGAACTTCGGGAATCTCTCGGAGTTCTATTTTACATAAACTTTCCAAGTATTATTTATCCAAAAAAGGTTTTTAGATGGTAAGAGTGATTATTAAATATCCTGCACCACTCAGCGTTGAATATGCCACGGATGTACGTATTTTTAATGAGGAATTATTTGCCTTGATAGAAGATCTTAAAGATACTATCAATGAAAATAATTTGGATGCTTTGAGCGCATATCAAATTGGAAACTATTATAATGTCATTGTTGTTAAAAATGACAACGGTGAATTGATTGAAATGATTAACCCTCGTTTGATTAATCATAATGGTACAATTATAACGCAAGAATCAACAGCTTATTATCCGGGTAAAACTGCAACAATTAAAAGATTTGAGCATATTAGTGTAGTTTATCAAGACAGGAACGGGAATGATACATCCATACAGGCAAGCGGAGATTTTGCAGTAAGAATTCAAAGAAAAATCGACTATACATTTGGAGCAACATTTATTCAAAAAATGTCTAAAGAAGAAAAAGAGAAGTTTGAAAAGAACTTAGAAAATGGTATAAATACTACCAATGCTGATTATTGTCC
>JAMORM010000059.1 GCA_027063585.1 Sulfurimonas sp.
AAACAATATGTCCGGATTTGCTTTAGATGACAGATTCTTTTTTATGCCGGGATTTCCATCTATGTCACACCCTATGGTGAGGGAAATTATAAAAAAATACTTTAACAAATCTAAACAAAAATACAGATATACATTAAAAGCAAAAACAAGTGAAAATACACTAATAGACCTTATGCAACAGCTTCCAAAGAGTGTCGAGCTTTCTTCTTTACCTATTTTTATAGATAAAAAACCAAACGTAGAACTCTCTCTTAGCGGAACAAACAATGAAGAAGTCAAAAATTATTTTGATATGTTCCAAAAAGAGTTAACTCACAAAAATATACCATTTACATTAATATAAAAATTTTTTCGCCGATTTAGTTATATCATAAGTCAAGGAATTTTATTATGTTAGTTTGGTTATTGGTACTTTTATTGCTTTTTAGTTTTATATATGTTGTTTATCGTATGACTTTAACTCCTCATAAAAATGAGTTTAAAGAAGAAGAGGAACATCATTACACTTTTAAAATATAAAGAGAAAATAACACCATGGCATTAATAATGAATAATCATGTCTTCAAAGGTCACCGAACTTTACTGGGCAACAAATTTGTAACATATCGAGAACTTGACTTACCTATCCGAGCTGACATATACAAACACTCCAAAAATGGTTTTGATTGGGGAAACACATCAAAAGGAGCTTTACAGCTTGCTTTTGCAATACTTTATCAACTTAGCAATAAAGAAACTTCAACAAAATATGCAAAGCAGTTTTGTGAAGATATTATCAAAAAACTCAATTCTCGCGATTGGATTTTAAAAGCATCTGAGGTCCTTTCTTGGATAGAGCACAATTGTGATACAGTAGAACAACAAGAATTGTCCAAACCAACAAAATTACAATCTGTAAACAAAAAAATCAAAAAAAGCAAATCAAATATTGTCAAAGATATTTGTCAAGAACTTAATATTACACAAAAACAACTTGCCCAAGTCCTTGAAGTACCAGAAGGTACAGTCAGTAGTTGGGCCGTAAAAAATGAGATCCCAAGGCTTGGAAAAAAAGCAATAGAGTTTTATATACAAAATACAAAAAACCAAAAAATCGTTGATAGCTACAGAAGTTTTATAGAACTTCTGCAGGCATCATAACAAGGATACAATTGAAACCAAAAGATGAAGTAACAAGAAGTCTGTTAATTGATAAAAGTACATGGGATGAGGCGATGAAATACTCGCGCAGCCGTTATAAAATGAGCCTCAGTAAAGTTGTCGAATCTTTACTGCAAGAGTGGCTGACAAAAGAGAAAAGAAAGCCTTTAGACAACACTAAACAAGGAAAATTTTTCGACTAGGTGTTATCTGGCATATCCTGTATTCTTTGGGGTATTCTCATCATAATCAAAAAGTTCCAAGATACTTTTTTTGTTCATTTTTCTTGCAAAGTCTATGGCGCTAAAACCTTTTGAATCTCTTGCATTTTGGTCAGCTCCATTTTCTAAAAGAATTTTTGTTATCTCCACTCTTCCATAACATGCTGCTCCCATTAAGGCTGTAAAACCGCTTTTTCTTGTTGTATCATTAACATCTTTGCCCTGCTCTATCAAGTAATTCACCATATCTGCATTATCATAGGTAATTGCTATATCAAAAACACTCACACCCTCATCATCAACATCAAAAATATCAGCACCATTTTCTATTAAAAGCATTAATGTCTCTTTTTCACATCCTGCTCTTAAAGCACAGGTAAGTACTGATTCTCCAACTTCATTCGTCTCTGATATATCAGCACCGTCTTTAAGATATTTTTTTATTCCAAGATAATCATCATTTTTTAATAGTTCAAGCCACATATTCACAATCTTCTCTTTTTATTTTATTATATACTAAACTTCGTTAGTAGTTTTTAAGTATAATTGCAAAACAAATTAATTAAGCGAGAATTCAATGGAAGTTATTCAAACAGCAGATGCTTTTAAAGCATTGGTAGAAAATATAAAATCAACAACAAAAGACTATAAGGACCCTTTAGCTTTTGGTATTGCAAGAGTAGATTTAGGACAGTTAAATGTAGATAAATCTCTTCAGGCGACATATCCGATTATCAATTGGGATGAAAATTTCGGCAGTGCAGCAATTTTTATACAGGCACTTGCAGATCAAGGCATTGAAATAGACTTTACACAAAATGAAGTAGTATGTAATATTAATTTACAATTTTTAAAAGATTGTTTAAATGCTTTTACTCCTTACTCCGATGAAGCACATGGCGATGCTCATAAAAATATTCAGGTCATTTCAGCGCTTTATTCTCAAATCGTAAACAATGGAAGTCTAGAGGGTGAATTTAAAGTATGCTTTATTTTTGAAGATGCACCTTGTGAAAGTGTTGAAGCAACTTACCTGAAGCTTTATGCAATTTCTTTAGCAAAAGTAGGACTACGTGAAATTAATCTTAATGGTGCGTTTGGTGCATTACCAAATGTTGCATGGTCTAATGGGCAGCCAATAGAATTAGATTATTTAAGGGAGTTTGAAATAGAGTTAAAACTTGCAAATGAATACCCTCATATTGATTTTGTTGATAAATTTCCAAGATTTTTACAACACATCATTCCTGCAGATAATACTCGTATACTTGAAACTTCAAAAGTTCGTTTCGGTGCGCAACTTGCAGCGGGAACAACAGTAATGCCAGGTGCATCATACATAAACTTCAATGCAGGAACAACAGGTTCGGTAATGGTTGAAGGTCGTATTTCATCGTCTGCAATTGTTGGAGACGGTTCTGATGTCGGTGGCGGTGCTTCGATTCTCGGCGTATTAAGCGGTACAGACGGTAACCCGATTTCAATAGGTAAAAACTGCTTATTAGGCGCAAACTCTGTCTGTGGTATTCCTTTAGGCGACGGCTGTATTATAGATGCAGGTCTGGCAATTCTTGAAGGTACAAAAATCGGTATTTATGCTTCCGAACTTGAAAAAATCAGAGAAGTAAATACAGGTATTACTATAGAAGGTGAAATTTTCAAAGCAAAACAATTGTCTTTCTTTAATGGTCTTCACTTTAGACAAAACTCTTTAAACGGCGAAATTACAGCATCTCGTTCTAAAAGAGAAATTAAACTAAATTCTGAACTCCACTAATTTTTTCCAACCCGGGTGTTAACCTCAATGCCATTAAGTTAAGAAAAAAGTTCGATATTCTTTCGGAACCTAGGTTTTAACCTAGGCCTTAGTCTTGAAAGGCAAAAAGCCCGCACTGAAGTACGGGTTCCGAAAAAGCCGCTTAACTTAATGGAATTGGGGTGTTAACCTGGATTGGATTACCTTCTAAAATCTAAAATCAGTAAAAATATTTTATGCTATAATATGAAAAGTTAAGGAGTAAATTATGAATATTTCAAATAATATTTCATCTATCAGTGCTCATCAAACTATGCTTAATACGACAGCAAATAATGTTGCTAATATAAATACGGACGGATTTATACCAAAAGATACAAGAATGATAAATGATTCTAATTCTGTACAAGCAAATATCGCAGAAGCCGACAATAACGGCTCAAAAAGAAGTCAAACGAATTTAGCAAAAGAAATTCCCGATGAGATAATCGTTCAAGATGTGACTGCAGTCAATGTAAATGTTATAAAAACCCAAGATGAAATGCTGGGAACACTCTTGGATATTAAAACTTAATTAACGAGTTACGATATTCATACTTTTCAAATTTTTTAGTAAAGAAGCACTTTCATCGAAATCGGATAAGTTGCTTCCCATCTGTAGAGTACTAAAAACTGTTTTGCCGATGATAAATCTTCCCTCTTTGCCGTTATGCATTGTTTTCACACCCCAAACATTCTGAAAAATAATTATTTTATCATTAATAGTTCCCACATAGAGCACTATATGTCCTTTTTTATACAATAATGTTTCAAAAGGGACTCCCTTTTCTTTTATAGTCGCAATTTTTTGTGAATCTGACATATTTTCAAAAGATATGACATGCCCGACTTTGCTTTGCTGGTAAGAATTTCTCGGTAGCCAAATACCAAACGGTGCAAAAAAATCCCGCAGTGTCGAAGAGCAGTCCCTTTGATTATACATTCCACCCCAGCCATAGTTTACATGTAAGAGTTCATTTATAATATGATTGATATTTTTTGCATTAAATTTCAATATTCCATTATGCCCAAAATTCTTTTTTAGTGTAGTATTCATATAATAGGGTTCACTTAATTTGTAATCTGCAATACTTAAAATATGAAACTTTTTAGCATCTTCCTCTATAAGCGGAAGCATAGTACCTAGCGTTGATTTAAATAAAAAGTCTTGTTCTGGCGTGTAAAAAGGTTCGTTGTCTTTAATAATAAATATCTGCTGTGCACCCTGCCATATATCTGTATATTTTTTTTCTATAGTGACTATATCTCGTGATTTTACCCACCCGTAGGCAAAACTTGATTTTATAAATACCCACTCTTTGTCTTTTGAATAGTGTGAAATAAAAATCGGCTTATTCGCCGCTATAGTTGTATTTTGCATATAATCAAACGGAAAACCTTCTCCTGCTTTGTCAGGGTCTCTTAATACCGGTCTATTTGTAGGAAAAGCTCTTATATTAAGCTTTATAAGCGTTATTGCCCTTTTATTCAGAGTTGCATAGGCATCAAAATTTGAATTTTCTTTTATCTTTTGAAAAAAGTTTTTACTAAGAGGCTGTAAATTTTCTCCATAACTATTTTTTGTGTTAAATGATTTATATGCCCACATTGCATTTTGCAATGAAATATCCATTGTCTTTATGTTCCATGGCTTAAAATACATTTTTTCATAGCGGTCTAAAGAAGAGACATACCCCCTCTCTATATTACGACTGTACAGTGAAACATCCTGAGAGGTATCGCTAAGACCTTTTATAAAGTCTATTTCTTTGGACTTTTTCTTGGAGAAGTTGGAGGGTGTGACTTGTAATGTTTTTTGTGCACATCCATTTAGTAAAAAAAAAGCCAGACATAAATAAATATACTTCAAAAATATCCTTTAATCTACATCACCAAATCTACTGACAACCCTGCCGATAACTTCAACTTGATTTTCATCGAGTGTTTGTGTATTATATATAGAATTATCAGAAATAACATCAAGTTTTCCATCTATTCGCTTTTGAACACGCTTAATAAAAAGCCCAGCTTCCGTTCTTATAGTAAAAATACCACCGCGATTAATATCTGTTTTGCTTCTATTAATAAATACAATATCATTATAGCTAAAAGTAGGCTCCATAGAATCACCGGAGACATTAATAGCTTCAATATTTTGAAGTTCTCTCTCACCGCCTAACATAAATACAAACTGCTCAGGAATTTCAAGTTCTTCTATCTCTTCACACTCAATATCACTTCCTCCACCGGCACTTGCGTTGATATCAGAAAAATATTTGACCATGTAAAATTTATTTGTCGCTTCTACAAGACTCTCAGGAGATTGTCCATACAGCAGCCAATTTATAGATATACTTCTCTTTGCGCAAAAATCCAGTAATTCATTAAATGGAATTTTATTACGTTTTTTCATTGTGGCAAAATTCATTTGTGAAATACCTAATGATGCGGCAACATCTTTGTCAAAAACCTTTTTTGGAGCAATTTCATCAGAGATTATACTTTTAATCTCTTCAACAATATCTAAAAAACTATTCATTTTGAACCCTTTTTGCATTAAATATGCCATAGTATAGTCTAATTTTTCAAGAATGTCAAAATTTATTTGACAATTTGACATATTTATTAAGTTTTTTTTGAATTATTGTAATATTAGTGCATATTTACAATAGAAGGATGAAAGATGTCATTACTTATTAAAAATGCAGAAAGTTTATTTGAGAAGTTTGAAAGCCATTTAGAAAACTGGGCTCAAAAATTATTTTAGGATTTGAGATCTTTGTCTTTTTCACGTTCTTGCGATTTTGTTTTGTGATAGCCGGCAAATATAAAGACCATGAACAAAACAAACAAAATTGTCATTAGTGTATCAAAAAAACCGCTCATTTATTATGCCTCCTCAAATGTAGAATAATTTTGACGTATTGCATCATAAAGGACAATTCCTGTACTGATAGCCAAATTTAGACTGCGCCCCTCTTTAGTCATAGGAATAGTAATATTTTGAGATTTATATTTATTTAAAATATCTTCGGGGATTCCTTTTGTTTCACTACCGAAAAAAATATAATCTCCCTCTTTAAAATCTGCATCAAAATAGGGTCTGTCTGTTTTTGTTGTAGCAAAATATGCATTACATGTAATGTCATTATGTTCAAAAAAATCCTCTATATTTTCCCACACTTTCAAATCAAGTTTATCCCAATAATCCAAACCTGCACGACGGACAGCTTTTTCATCTATGTCAAAACCGATAGGTTTTATCAAATGTAGCGTTGCACCTGCATTTACGCATAATCTTCCAATTGCGCCTGTATTATTTGGGATTTGTGGATTTACCAAAACTAAATTAAAAGACATATTAAAATATTACCGTTCTATTTGCATAAGTAAAAATTCTATCTTCTAATGCAAGTTTTAATGCACGTGAAAGCACCACTTTTTCAACATCTCTTCCTGAACGCTGCATATCTTTCCAGCTATATGCATGGTTTACGTGTATAATCTCTTGCGCGATAATCGGCCCTTCATCCAAATTGTTATTTACAAAATGTGCTGTTGCTCCAATGATTTTCACACCTCTGTCATAAGCTTGCTTATAAGGATTTGCACCTATAAATGCAGGCAAAAAGGAATGGTGTATATTCATAATCTTGTTCTCAAATGTTTCTACAAATCTTGGTGTTAGAATTCGCATATATTTTGCTAAAACTATAAAATCAATACCCTCAAAGTTTTGTATGGCTTCAATAATTTTGTTTTCATGCTCTTGGCGTTCTAAACCTTCATGTGAAACAGTAATGTAAGGTATATCAAATTTACTTACAAATGATTCTAAATTATTGTAGTTAGAAATAACGGCTACAATATTTGCTTCAAGTTCACCCGCTTCATGACGTATAAGAATATCACCGAGGGCATGAATCTCTTTTGTTGCCATAATTATTATATTTTTCTTTTTAGGCTCTACAACTTTTATACCACATTCACTAGGAAGTACTTCTGTCAGAGCATTGATAAGCTGAGTTTTGTCTATGTTTCCATCAACAACACTGCGCATAAAAAACTTGTTGCTCTCTTTATCAACAAACTCACTATTTGACAAAATATTCAGATCAAAACCATAAAATATACTTGAAACCTTATGCACAAGTCCTTTTTCATCATTTGCATCTATTAAAACCCTATACTGACTCATTTATAGGTTTCCTTTTTCTAATTTTTCAACACGGGCATCTATTGTTGCCAGTGTATACTCTAAAAAATTAAGTGTCATATCTACTTTTGCTTCAATATTTGAGTTATTTGGCGCTTGAAAACCCTCAAAAAGCACTAAAAGTCTTTCTCTTATAGAGTTTAGATACATTAATTCACTATCCATAGATGTACTGTTTTCATTTATTTGTTGAGAGTTTTCTGCAAATATACCTTCTGTTGCAGGCTCTTTTACTATTTCTTGAACAGTCTGTACGGGTGTATCATCTTCCATTTCAGCCAGTGTTGATAATATTACATCTTTTAGTTCCATGCTTTTAATAACCACCTTTCAAACTCTTTAAACTCAACTTCCGTATCCATCTTTAAAAAATACTCTTTCATTTGCGTATTTACATGTAAAAACTTTTTTCTCATGCCAGACAATCTCCTAATAGCAATTTTTGCATCGCTGTTATTAGGATCTTTTTTTAAGACCTCTTTATAAATATCCAGTGCTTCTTCTTTTAAGCCTTGAAGTTCATAAATATTTGCTAAAGTCAAAGTCTGCATGAGTAAACCAGCCTATTTTTCTATATAGTTTGCAATAATTGAACCCATTTCACTCGTTGAACAAACTTCTTTTGCGTCAAACTGAGCCAAATCTCCTGTTCTGTAGCCTTCACTCAATGCTTTTTTAATGGCATTGTCAATTTTATCAGCGGCTTTTTCTTCTTTAAGTGCATATCTAAGCATCATTGATGCTGAAGAGATGGTTGCAATCGGATTAGCAATCCCTTGTCCTGCAATATCCGGTGCTGAACCGTGAATAGGCTCATATACACCGATTTTAGCACCGATTGAAGCTGATGGTAATAATCCGATAGAACCTGAGAGCATACTTGCTTCATCACTTAAAATATCGCCGAAAATATTTCCTGTAAGCATAACATCAAATTGCTTAGGATCACGTATCAATTGCATTGCCG
>JAMORM010000060.1 GCA_027063585.1 Sulfurimonas sp.
TGAACCAGCTCCCTCTTCATCAGAAAGTTTTGCAGCACGCTCTAAAAGACGAGAGTGAACATAGAAAACATCACCAGGATATGCTTCACGACCCGGAGGACGGCGAAGGATAAGTGACATTTCACGATAAGCCACCGCATGCTTAGATAAATCATCATAAACAATTAAACCGTGTCTTGCATTATCACGGAAGTACTCACCCATTGTAACACCTGTATATGGTGCCAAGAATTGGAGTGCAGCAGCTTCAGCAGCAGTAGCAGATACAATAATCGTATATTCCATTGCTCCATGATCTTCCAAACGACGAACGATTTGTGCAACAGTTGATTCTTTTTGACCAATTGCTACATAAATACATACAACACCATTCCCCTTTTGGTTAATGATTGCATCTAATGCAACTGTTGTCTTTCCTGTTTGACGGTCACCAATGATAAGCTCACGTTGTCCACGTCCAATAGGAACCAACGCATCAATCGCTTTAATGCCTGTTGCCAACGGCTCATGAACAGATTTTCTCTCCATGATTCCAGGTGCTTTTTCTTCTACAAAACGAGTTTCTGTAGTTTCAATCGGACCTTTTCCGTCAATCGGCTCACCAAGTGCATTTACTACACGACCAAGAAGTGCATCACCGACAGGTACTTTTAAAAGTGTTCCTAAACGCTTAACACTCATACCTTCACGAAGCTCAGCACCGCCACCGAGAATAACAACACCTACGCTGCTTTCTTCAAGGTTCATTACTAAACCTCTTGTGCCATCCTCGAACTCTACCATTTCTCCTGCCATAACATTGCTAAGTCCGTAAACCTGTGCAACACCATCAGCATAAGAAACAATTTTACCTGTTTCATTGATATCAACACTTAGTTCAAAGTTGTCGATACGCTCTTTAATTATTGAGCTGATTTCATCAGCTTGAATTTTTGCTACCACTATTGTTCTCCTCTCATTGAAAGTTAAATTGCTTTTATTATATGTTCTATAATTTGACTGTCTATTCTGTCTTTAGAAAAATTAATTTCTATCCCAAGACCATCTACTTCTACTTTTATACCGTTAAAGTCATTCTTTATAAATGCCAACGAAATAGTTGCATCATATTTTTTACTTAAACCGGCACTTAATTCCTCTATTACTTTTGCATCAATATCAGTATCGCTGCAAATAATACCTTCATAAGTTTTAGTAGCTACTGCCAAATCATTTTTCAATTCTTGCGCAATCGCAGGAATGATATTGATACGTCTGTTTTCTACTAACAGTTTAATTAAATTATTTATTTTACTAGAATCTGCAGCTTTAACTGCATCTAATAAAATTGTTGATTTCTCTTCAGCTTTTACACTTGGATTAGCAATTATACTAACAAATTTATCATTCTTAAATGACTCTGCCAAGGCAGAAAATACTGTTGTAATATTTTGCATAGATGCTAAGTCAGAACCCTCGCCTAAAGCTTTTATGTATCTTTTTGCAATCAGTTCTTCCATTTAGGCAACCTTTTTCAAAATGATATTAGCCATAGTTTCTCTATCGAAACTATCACCGCTTTGTTTCAATGTCTCTTTAATAACATTTTCAACTACATTACGAATCATTTTCTTTTCTTCAAATTCTTTTTTAGAATCATGTTTTTTTATCATGGTTTCAATGTCACTCTCTGCTTGCGCTATAATCGTGTCATTAAGAATTTTGTTCTCTTTTTTAGAAATAACAGCTAACTCTTCTGCAAACTTCTCAGCTTCAGAAATTTTTGCCAATGCCTCTTTTTTAAGATTGATTGATTCATTCAGTTTATCCTGAACCTTTTTCAAGTCATCAGCAATACTCTGACTTCTTGATGCAAAGAAATTCTTTACAGGCTCCCCAACTAGATACCAAATTAGCCCGGCAAACAACAAGAAATTTACAGTTCTTTGAACTATATCTGTACCTGCATGCTCGTGCTCAGATGCCAATGCATAAGTTGATATCATTAGCATTAATACTATAATTCTACTCACATTACACCCTTATATCTGACTAAATTTAGCTTTTACAGCTTCTTTAAATACCGGAACTTGTGACATTAAGTCAGAAGTCAACTCATCTTTAGCTTTTGCAAGCGATTGCTCAAACTCTAAATATTCTGCCGCGAGTTCAGCACGTTTTGATTCTAACTTACTGTCAACTAATTCCTTAGCATCCGCGATAACTTTTTCTCTTAGGGCCGCAGCTTCTAGTTTAGCATTCATAATTATTGATTCCGCTTTTGCTTTTAGCTCATTGATTTCATTATCATTAGATCCTACTTTTTCAAGATCTTTTTTAATGTCATCATCACGCTTTTGCATAAAAGAAAGTAATGGATTATAAAGCCAACTATTAAGAACGGCTATAAGGGAAACAAATACAACAAATGTAGCCAAGAGTAGTATTGGATTTATATCTAACATAGCACCTCCTAAAAGTTGCGTGATTATACTATTATAAAATTGAAACGATAGTTAAATGAAGATATAAATTTAGTATTTTTTTAATTAATTTCTAAAATGTGACAAAAACTCATCAATTTTATCTTGAGACTCAAAATTAATAGTTATTTTATTTTTGGAAGCCTTTACATGTAACCCTAATGCACTTAGTTTTTCTTTCACATTTGAGAAATCATAACTGACAGAATCACTTTGTGTTGATACACTTGAAGAAGTCTGTGTGTTTTTCATGTTTTTTATCATTGTTTCAACTTCACGTACACTGAGTTTTTGACCGACAATTGAGTTTAGAATCAATTGTTGATTTTTTTCATCCAAACCGACCATTACTTTGGCATGCCCTGCAGAAATCTTTTTATCCATCAAAGCTTTTTGAATCTTTGGAGTAAGCTGCAGTAGTCGCAGTGTATTGGTTATATGTGCCCTGCTTTTATGAATAATATTTGAGAGTTCATCATGTGTAACATCATGCAGTTTAATAAGCTCTGCGTATGCCTCGGCCAATTCAACAGCATTGAGATCTTCTCTTTGAATATTTTCAATAAGAGCGAACTGTCTCATTTTTTGTTCATCTGAATTTAATACTACTGCACGAATCTCTTTAAGTTTTGCAAGTTTTGAAGCACGATATCTTCTTTCACCCGCTATAAGTACATACCCATCAATATCTTCAGTTACGACAATAGGCTGAATCAATCCATCATTTTTAATAGATTCTGAGAGTTCTAAAAGTGCCTCTTCATCAAATGACTTTCTCGGCTGAAAAGGATTAGGGCGAATATCTTTGAGCGGTATTTCTAAAATGGCATCATGCTGTGAGCCTTCATTTTCATATGCTTCGTCCATTTCTCCAAGAAGAGCATCAAGTCCTCTGCCTAACTTTTGTGACTTCATTATTTTATTATCGCCTGTGCTAAATTTTGATATGCAATTGAACCACTTGATTTTACATCATAAAGAATAGCCGGTTTTCCAAATGATGGAGATTCTGCAAGTTTTACATTACGCGGCACTACTATATATTTGTCTGTTTCATCTTTAAAAAGCTTGCCTCTAAAATGCTGGCGTAAATCTGCAAAAACCTGTTTTGAAAGATTATTCTGCGAAGAAAACATTGTCGGGAGGAAACCTTTGACAGCCAGTTTAGGGTTGATAGATTTTCTCACCAATTTTACTGTATTTAAAAGCTGTGCCAAACCTTCAAGAGCAAAAAATTCACACTGAATGGGAATAATAACCGAGTTTGCAGCCGAGAGAGCATTAATAGTCATCGGCCCAAGTGCCGGAGGAGAATCTATAATTATATAATCATAATCTTTTTGTATATTAGCGATTGCTTTTTTCAAAACAAGCTCACGACCTTTTGCTTTATCTGCATCATAATACTCTTTTTCTATTCCCACTAAACCTATGTTTGAAGGTGCTAAGTGAAGTGTTGGTAGGTCAGACTTTAAAATTATATCTTTTAATTTTTTTGTTCCAATGAGTACATGATAAATATTAAATTCATAATCATTTCTATGAAAGCCCAATGATGTCGTGGCATTCGCTTGCGGATCAGAGTCAATCAAAAGCACTTTTTTTTCTGCAACAGCAAGTGAAGCTGCCAAGTTTACAGCAGTAGTAGTTTTTCCTACTCCACCCTTTTGATTTGCAATTACTATTATTTCACTCATCGCCTGCTATATATCCTCTCACCATTTATGCATAAACTGCCGTCATCTTGAAGCACTGAAGATTCAAGTGATATTTTTTTACCATCCCTATGTGTAAAAAATTCCTTGTTGTTTTCAAATTCTAACTTATATTTGCTAAAAACTTGCTTCCATAAGACTTTTTTTTCTATATTTTTAAAATATGTTTCTATTAATATTTCTCTATTTATTGTTATATCCAGTGATTGAAACCCTTTAGGTGCTGTTGTAAGATTAACACCGACTCCGCAAATCAGATTACTATTTACAATATTTGTAATCATTCCGCCTATTTTTTTATTTTCTAAATACAAATCATTAGGCCATTTTAAAAAAACTTTTGAACCAAATTCACATAAAGTCTCTTTTAATAAATAAGAAAAATATATAGATGTAGATTCTAATTTTAAGTCATACGGTAATTCATTTACATCAAGTGCAAAAGATAAAAAAAGATTACCTTCCCTGTAAATCCAGCCGTTTTCTCTACTTCCTATACCATTTGTTTGCACATCAGCTACAACAGCTACGGGAGGTATCAACTTTTTAGATTGAAGCTGTTCTTTTAAATAAATCTGAGTAGATGGCAGTGAACTAAAATAAAGTGTCTTCAAGTGACACTCTTTTACCATTAATGTATGAAAGCACATCCATCTCTTTTTTTGACTGCGGCTGTACTTTATAGATGCGTAAAGAACCCTGCTTGCATGTAACGACAATACTCTTTTTATCAATTGCGATAATCTTTCCCGCCTCTTCATGTACACCATCTGCAGATTCTAACTTCATCTCTTTTAATTTAAGCCCGCTTGAGAGATAAACACCCGGCCACGGAGTAAAAGCACGATATTTATTATAAACCTCTAAAGCATTCTCAAGACTTACCTCGCCGTCTGCTTTTGTGATTTTTTTACAGTGCGTAGCTTCTGCTTCATCTTGTTTTTTGGGCGTATAAGATTCAAATTTATGCAATACGTCTATCGTCAGGTCTGCTGCTGTTTGTGTAAGCTTCTCAAAAAGTTCTTCTACCATCATATCATCAGCAACGTCAATCGTCTCAATTTTTAAAATATCACCCGTATCAAGACCTTCTTCCATCAGCATTGCCGTTACGCCGGTCTTTTTGTCACCGTTGAGCAATGTTTGTTGAATCGGACTGGCTCCACGGTATTGCGGCAAAATAGAAGCATGCAGATTGATACACGGCGCATGGTCTAAAATCTTCTGCGGCAATATTTGTCCGTAAGCGGCTACCACGATATAGTCACACTTTATTTGTAACACTTCTTGGATTGTTTCTTCATCACGAAGTCTCTTTGGCTGATAAACAGGTATATTGTGTTCTTGCGCAATCGTCTTTACGGGAGGAGGTGTGAGTATTTTTTTACGTCCGACAGGTTTATCAGGTTGTGTATAAACAGCCGTGACATTGATGTCCTCAGTATCTATCAATCTTTGAAGAATTTTTTGAGCATAATCAGGTGTACCCATAAATATAACATTAATCATAATTAGCCTTTACATGTAAAGAGTGTACCACCCTTATGGGAGGATTCAAGCATAAAACTTCTTACATCATGCAAATCAAATCCACTTGCAAGAAAAGTATCAATATTTGCTTTTAACAGATAATCTGCCGCTTTAAGTTTTGTTACTATACCGCCTGTTGCAAAAACATTGTTCGGGCTTACTTCTCTGCTCAGTTCTTTTTCATCAATCTTGTTGACGATTTTAAAAGGTTTTGCGTTCGGATTTTGTCTCGGATCGCTGTCATAATAGGCATCGATGTCAGAGAGAATAATCAACATATCCGATGCTGTATCTTTTGTGATATATGCTGAGAGTTGGTCATTGTCACCGAGTTCAAGTTCCTCTGTTGCCGTTGCATCATTCTCATTGACAATAGGAAGTACATCATTTTGCAATAATGTTTCAACTGTCGCTCTAACACGTTTTATATCTTCTTGAGAATTTAAATTTGCCGCGGTTACAAGAACCTGTGCCACGATAGTATCATATTTTAGGAATTTTTTTGCATATTTGTTCATAAGCACGGGCTGACCTATTGCTGCGAGTGCCTGTTTGTTCGATATGATATTTCTGTCTAATTTTAACTTCGTATAACCGCCTGCAACCGCACCGGAAGAGACTAAAATCACTTCATGCTCTTTTTTGAGTTCCGCTAAAAAATCGACGAGTGATTGCATACGTTCAAGTGCTATTTCCCCATCCTGAGTTAAAACAGCGCTTCCTACTTTAACTACAACACGCATTTTACTGTCTCGTCTGATGTACTAAATTAAAGAGTGCATACTTTAAAGGTTCTATGTTTTTACTGATAGCAGAGGATATAGGAACAATAAAATATGGTTTTTTTATATCATAGCCAAGTGTCTCATCAGCGTTCTCTTGAATAAAATACGGCAAATCTTTATCAAAATCAAATTCACTGCCCTTGCTTGGCTCAAGTTCAAGCATTTTTATAAACTCAGCAACTTTTTCATTAATCTCTTCTTGGGGAACAATATCTGTTCGTGTAAGCGCTATGGCATATCTTGATGTTCCCAGTTTGTCTGAGAAAGAAGCGACTTCATTTTTCAATGTCTCAATCTGCTCTTTTAAATCTCTATATGAAGCTAAATCTATCATAAATAGAAGTGTTTTTGTTCGCTCAATATGACGAAGAAATTCAATTCCAAGACCTTTTCCTTCATGTGCTCCACCGATAATTCCAGGAATATCTGCCATAACAAATGACTCAAAATCTCCAATATTTACCTGACCGAGCTTCGGTGTCAGTGTTGTAAACTCATAATTTGCGATCTCAGGTCTTGCATTGGACACAGTAGAAATAAGTGTAGATTTTCCGACATTTGGAAAACCGACCAAACCAACATCTGCAATAAGTTTCAAATCAAGCTTTATATTTCTTGTTTCACCTTTTTCACCCGGTTGGGCATAAGTTGGTCTTTGATTTGTAGGAGATTTAAAATGCGTATTTCCAAGTCCGCCTTTTCCGCCTTGAAGAAACTTTTCCTCTTGCCCGTCTTTTACCATATCAAAAAGAACCTCACCACTTTCCTGGTCAATAATCTGCGTTCCAGGTGGAACTATAATTACTTTTTTGACACCCGATTTTCCGGTACAATTTGAGCCTTCTCCAGGTTTACCGTTTTCTGCTTTTATATGCATTCGTCTTTGAAAATGCGAAAGTGTATGCGTATTGTTATCACATTTAAACCAAACATCACCGCCTTTTCCGCCGTCACCACCGTTTGGACCACCATTAAGTACAAACTTTTCACGACGGAATGCGACACATCCTTGTCCGCCTTTTCCAGAACTAACTGTTAATTCAACACTATCTGTAAACATTGTGCAATCCTTTTTTTATGACTCTATGTCATTTTAAATACTTAAGAAAAAACTATTAATTATAAAGTAAATTATTAAATATTTTGAAATTTTCTTTGTGGAATATATTCCCATCTCAAGAGGATGGGAACAAGGGGTTTTATACTGTAGAATTATGCAGCAGGTATAATTGAAACTTGTTGACGTTTTTTGTCTTTTCTCTCAAATGCAACAACACCGTCAACTAAAGCAAATATAGTATGATCTTTACCCATACCTACATTTCTACCTGGATGAACTTTAGTTCCACGTTGGCGAATAATGATGTTTCCGGCGATTACAGCCTCTCCACCAAATTTCTTCACACCAAGTCTTCTACCAGCCGAATCACGATTATTCTGTGTACTACCCTGACCTTTCTTATGTGCCATCTTTTACTCCTTAAATTTAGTTCCTAAATTGAAGGAACCTTTTTTAGTATTTATTACATAAAAGGAACAAAGTCCCTTTTATTACGCTAACGCTTTGTTTCTCGCCGATGAAACATTTAGTGTTTCACTTGTCCTCTCACTTTAGTGAGTGTCAGCGAGAAGCTCACGCAACTTGTTGCTTTATAAAAGCTTTCTATGCAGCTATTTTTGTGATACGTACACGTGTATGATCACGTCTGAAACCACGTTTTACTTTACTATCTTTACGACGACGTTTTTTGAAAATTACAACTTTCTTGTCACGTCCTTCGCTGATAACTTCAGCAGTTACGACAGCACCGTCA
>JAMORM010000061.1 GCA_027063585.1 Sulfurimonas sp.
GCGGTCCTATAATAACCGCAAATTTTCCAAGCAGATCATAAAATCCGAAAAATTCCGCCGCATATTTTTGCGGTATCATCTTCGCGTAATACGAACGGCTTAACGCCTGAATACCACCTTGAACAAGAGAAATAAGAAGAGCCAGTATATAAAACTCATACGCATCCTCCATCAGTGAAGCATAAATAATAATAACAATATAAACACTGATGCAAAGATATATAACTTTTTTCGTGTCCCAACTATCGGCGAGTTTTGCAACTATAAGTGTGGCAGGAAACCCGACGAACTGTACGATAAGTAATGCAACAATAAGCTTACCACTGTCAAATCCAAGTGCCATACCGTAATCTACAGCCATACGAATAATCGTGTCTACTCCGTCAATGTATAACCAGTAAGCGATTAAAAAGAGAAAAAGTCCTTTCAGACTTGTCACTCTTTGAAATGTCTTTTTAAGCCTCAAATAGCCTTGAACAAGTAAAATATTTTTTCTTTTTTTTTCACCTTTTTTCTCTTCTACGAATAATAAAAGAGGCAACGAAAAAAGTGCCCACCAAATCGCCACGCTAATAAAAGAAGCTTTGATTGCCGTAGCCTTGTCCGCAAAGCCAAAAAACGAAGGTTCTTGCACCATAAATACATTCAAGGCAAATAAAATTCCTCCGCCGAGATACCCCAGCGCAAACCCGAGACCGGAAACATAATCGACATTTTTATCATCACTTACAGAAGGCAAAAGCCCGTCATAAAAGACATTTGAACCCATAAAACCGATATTTCCCAATGTATAAATCAATGCTGCACTCTGCCAGTTTCCCTGTTCAACAAGGGCGAGCGAAGCACTCATCAAGATCCCTAGAAATGCAAAAAAGAATAAAAAACGCTTCTTCAACGAACCCGCATCCGCGATAGCCCCAAGCAAAGGAGCAATAAGCACAACCACAAAACTGGAAATGGAGTTGGCAAATCCGAGCTGTGCCGTACTCACCGTCACTTCTGTGCCCACGCTGTAATAAGACTTAAAAAAAATAGGAAAAAATCCGGCCATAACCGTAGTAGCATAAGCCGAGTTAGCCCAGTCATATAATGCCCATGAGTAAATACTTTTTTTTGTGTTGTTTTGCATAGGTTTATTTTATAGGAAAATGTATTAAATCCTAGTTATTGAAGAAATTTTCTTTTCTCACAAACCCTACACACAAGCTCGCTATAATTTTTAAAACTAAAAAAATGGACAAATTATGATAGAAAAACTCATCGGTTTTAGTATAAAAAACAAATTTATTATCCTTTTAGCCGCTTTAGTACTCGTTGCCGGCTCTATTTGGAGTATGAAAAATACGCCTTTGGATGCTTTGCCTGATTTGTCTCCTCCTCAGGTAATTGTACAGATTAACTGGGCGGGACAGTCCCCTGAAATCGTAGAGTCTCAAGGAACATATCCGCTTGTGGCACAGTTTTTAGCCATTGCCAATATTGATACGGTTCGCGGATATTCTACCTATGAGAACGGTCTGATTTACATTATTTTTAAAGAGGGAACCGACCTCTACTGGGCACGGAGCCGTGTGCTTGAACAGCTTGCTTCCATTCAATCACAACTGCCTGCAAATATGAACGTAGCGCTTGGTCCCGATGCAAGCGGTGTGGGCTGGGTGTATGAGTATGCCCTTAAGTCAAAAACAAAAAATCTTGCTCAGCTTCGTACACTACAGGATTATTATTACAAATATGCACTTATGGGTGTAGACGGTGTGAGTGAAGTGGCAAGTATCGGTGGGTTTATTCCTACCTTTCAAGTCACTGTAAACAATGACAATTTAGTTCGTTACAACCTCAGCATACAAGATATTAAAAATGTACTGGCGAAAAACAACAACGATACGGGTGGTCGAATCGTCATTAAAAACGGCTATGAGTGGATGGTGCAGGCAAAAAGCTACATCAAAAACCTGGATGACATCAGAGGACTTGTCGTTACCACAAAAGCAGGCACACCTGTAAAACTCGGAGATATTGCCAGAGTAGAACTTACTCCTGCACCGCGTCGCGGTCTGGCAGACCTCAACGGGGAAGGCGAAGTCGTCGGCGGCATTGTTATGGCACGCTACGGCGAAGATGTTTACACGATGATACAACGGGTTCAAAAGAAGATGAAAGAGCTCAAAGTCGACGGTGTGGATGTTATCACTGTTTATGACCGCTCGGGGCTTATAGACAAAGCTGTAGATACACTCAAAGATACGCTTATTGAAGAGAGTGTCATTGTTGTTGTTATCATCGGGCTTTTTTTGATGCACTTTCGATCTTCTCTTATTGTTATTATTGTTCTGCCTTTAACCGTCGGTTTTACCTTTTTACTGATGAAAATATTTGGCATTGGTTCAAATATTATGAGTCTCGGCGGTATTGCCATTGCCATTGGTGCAATGGTAGATGCCTCCATTGTTATGATAGAAAATGCCCATAAAATGCTGCACAAATTTGAACATAAAGAGGACAGAATTCCCACAGAAAAAGAGCGTATTGCCATCATACTCAAATCATCACAACTTGTCGGACGTCCTATATTTTTCGCACTCGCACTCATTGTCGTCTCTTTTTTACCTATTTTTGCCCTCAGCGGACAAGAAGGACTACTCTTTACACCGCTTGCATTTACAAAAACATTTGCAATGGCTGCGGGAGCACTGCTGAGTATTACTTTGGTACCTGCTTTGATGATATTTTTTGTCAAAGGCAGAATTTTACCCGAGAGCAAAAATCCGCTCAACAGATTTTTTATCTGGCTCTATCGCCCTATTATCGTTTACGGGCTCAAGGCAAAATATCTTGTTATTGTTTTGGTTTTGCTCTCCCTCGGTTACATGTACCCACTTTATAAAAGCCTCAAATGGGAATTTATGCCTATGCTTAATGAGCAGACTTTTATGTATATGCCCGTTACGCCTTACGGTATCAGTATAGACCAGACAAAACAGCTTTTGCAAAAAACAGACAAAATTATTAAATCATTTCCCGAAGTAGAAAATGTATTTGGCAAAGCCGGACGCGCAGGCACGGCAACCGACCCTGCACCGCTTGGTATGCTTGAAACCATCATTACGCTCAAACCAAAATCCGAGTGGTCAAAGGGAATGACCTATGATAAGCTCAGAGAAGATATGGAAGCCGCACTGCAGGTTCCCGGACTGACAAACTCATGGACCTATCCTATTCGCGGTCGTATAGATATGCTTTTAAGCGGTATACGAACGCCTGTCGGTATCAAACTTTATGGCAGGGATGCAAAAGGTCTGCAAAAATTTGGCAAACAGATAGAAGAAAAACTGCGAGAGTATGACAAAACACTCTCCGTCTTTGCCGATCAGGCAAGTGCGGGTTACTACATAGACATTATTCCTAATAAGGAGAAACTCGCACGTTACGAAATGAATAAAGATACTCTCTTAGAGTATACCTCTTTCGCTATAGGAGGGATGAAGGTCACAACCATGTATAAAGGACTGGAACGCTACCCAATTAGTCTGCGTCTTGAAGGCAATGAGAGAAGAAGCCTTGAGTCCATCAGAAATATACAAATCAAAACAAAACTCGGCTTTGTACCACTTGGGAGTTTGGCAAAAGTAGCCTACAGACAAAGTGCTTCCGTCATCAAAAGTGAAATGGCGGCACCGGTTACCTTCATTTATATCACGCCAAAAGAGGGCATAAGTGCAACAGAGTATAAAATAGGAGCGCAAAAGTTTATTGACAAAATTAAATTTGACTCGGGCTATTACATAGAGTGGGCAGGACAATCCGAATACCTTGACTCGGCAATGAAACGCATCATTTGGATAGTTCCTGCCGTACTTGTCGCAATATTTTTACTTATCTATATGGCACTCAAAAAACCGGTACCAACGCTTATAGTCTTTTTTACCCTGCCATTTGCCCTTTTAGGCGGACTTATTTATATAGATATACTTAATTTTGCAATGAGTATAGCCGTTATTGTCGGTTTTCTCGCCCTGCTTGGCGTTGCCGCCGAAACGGCTATAGTCATGATAATTTATCTGCAAGAAAGCGTGGATGAATCAAAACAAATACGAGGAGATGCTTTTGACATCAAAGACCTCAATGCCGCTATTTATGAAGGAGCAGTACAAAGAGTTCGTCCAAAACTTATGACGGTATTTGCCATTCTCGCAGGTCTCGCACCTATTATGTACACGCATGGCGTAGGAAGCGAAGTGATGCAACGCATTGCCGCACCTATGCTTGGCGGTGTTGTAAGTTCGGCTGTTTTATCTTTGGTTATTATCCCGATTTTATTTGAGATTTATGCAAAAAAACAGCTTGATAGAAAAGAGGAGATTTAAGCCTCTTTTTTTAACGCATCGTACTCTTTATATGCTCTACAAACTCTGTTATATCATCATGTAAATCTTGCAAGTCTGCTTCATGTTCCACCTCATCTGCCAAGATTTGCGAAACCATATTATAAGTAATGATGTCCTTGTCTTTGACAATATCAGCAAGTGACGAATAGGTACTGATGGCACACTGTTCCCCTTTTATTGAGTCTTCAAGTATGGCAACCACATCAAAATTCTTTGGTTCTTCATACCCGCAGTTTGTATGCGTAGCCCACTCCGTTGGATTTAACAGCGGCGTACCTCCGAGCTGGACAATTCTGTCCGCAATCATATTTGCATGTCTGAGCTCATCGTTTGCATGCTGAGTCAGTTCTGCAAATACCGCATCTTTCATTATCCCCTTAATGACTTTTGCTTCTGTAAAATACTGATAATATGCCAACCACTCATCCGCATATGCTCTGTTGAGCAGTTTTACTATCTCAGTTGTTTCAATACCTTTAATAATTGAATTACCTCGTGTCAGCATGATATACTCCTAGTATAATTATAATTTATACTAGTATATGCCAAATCTTCTTAAAGGAAAATTATTATTTAAATAGTAAGCTGAACTTCGTGCCTTTATCCAGTTTTGATTCAACTCTGACCTCAATAGCATATTCATCACAAATCTGCTTCACTATGCTCAGACCTACACCAAATCCGCCTGCTATATCTGATTCACGTTGATACATCTCAAAAATTTCATCAAGTTTTTTTTCCTCTATTCCTACACCTTCATCTTCTATGACAAAAGAGTTTTTGTCTAGTTTAATAGTTATTGTCGTTTGAGGCATAGAGTATTTGACGGCATTTGAAAGCAGATTGGAAAAGAGCAACTCGGCTCGGGAGGAAACAATATGAAAAGATACATCTTCTAGCTGTGTTTGAATCTTTATCTGTTTTGCTTCTGTCAGCTCACTGTAATAGGTCACTGTCTGTGCAACAATGTCTTTTAGGTTCACATCCTCCGCCTCTTGCTGTTTTTGCTTAAAATTTAAAAATGTCAGTGACTTATATATACTCTCAAGCTGCTTTGTGCTTATAGAAATATTGGTAAGTATTTTTTTATCATACACGGCTTTTTTTATCGCCCGGCTTGCACTCATTTTCAAAGCAGTTATGGGGGTGTTGAGTTCATGAGAGACATCTTGAATAAAACTCTCGATCTGCTCCATTCTCTGATGAACAGGCTTCATAAAAAGTTTGGCAAGTATGACGGAAATAATCACGATAAACAAAAAACTTACACCCATTACCAAAAGTACGGTTTTTTTGAGTGCATAGAGCTTTTGAAAATACTCATTTGTTTTCACAACAACATATTTAATATTTAAATGTTTCTGCGGTGCATCTGAAACTAAAATCTTATACCCGTTTTTTTCATAATACCCTGTTTGAAACTTTGTTGCTTCATTCGCACCAATCAAACTATACTCAAAACCTTTTTCATTGGGAAGGTGTAGTGTCTTCCTTTTCATTTGCGCATTAATAATTAGCCCTGAGAGTTTGTCTGCAATATGATTGAGTTTGTAATATGTTGTATTTTCCAAAGATTTTTTTTGTGCACTGTAATACCAGTATCCTGAAAGCAAAACAAACAAGAATGAAGAGACGAGGTACAGAGTTACAAAAGAATAAAAAGATTTTTTTTCTAACTCATTCAAACTTATACCCTTCTGCACGAATATTGACAATATGTTCTTTGCCGATGTGCTTTCTCAAATTTTTCACAATAGTACGGATCGCATCATCACTCGGCATATCTTCATACTCCCAAAAGTTTTGCAACAACTCTTCAGAACTGACTACACGATGACGGTTTTTATAAAGGTAGTGCAGACAGTCACTCTCTTTATGTGTTAGCTTTTTTGTTATATCTGCGATTGTAAGTGTATGCGTTTTTGTATCGAAATTTATGCTCTCACTCAATTTTATTAGATTTTCAAGTCCGAAATGCCTTTTTATATTTTCTATTCTTTGTGCCAGCTCTTCTAAATCAAAAGGCTTTTTTATAAAATCGTTTGCACCTGATTCAAAGGCAGATTTAAGGTATTTTGTATCATGAAAAGCGGTAATGAAAATGGTCGGTGTTTCATCATGAAAATCTCTAAGTTCGCGCAATAAAGAGATACCGTCTCCATCAGGAACGTTTATGTCAAAAATATACAAATCAAATTTTTCATTTTTCGAGAGTTCCAGTGCTTTTTTCATACCGTAAGTCTGCACTACTTCATATTCATCTTCTAAAAAGTCAACCAAAATATTTGCCAGTGCCGTGTCATCTTCAAGGAGTAATATTTTCATATAGTTATTGTACCTAAAATTTACATCTCGATAAAATGAATATTTTTCAAACCACAAACACTACACAATAAAGTTATATACTTTTACCAATCAAACAAAACAAAAAAGGACTTCATTATGAAAACTCTGGCAAAAATCTTTTTCGCTCTTCTCTTAGGTGCAACACTTGTTCAGGCGACTGCATTTAGTAAAGATGCAAAATTTAGAACGACGACCGTACATATCACGGCAGACAAACCGCTCACGACCGGTGCAAACACGGTTATTGTCACTATCAAAAAGAACGGTAAACCTCTCACTGATGCACAGGTGGCTCTCAAAGCATTTATGCCTGCAATGCCGGGAATGCCTGCCATGAGTTCAAAAACAAATGCAACCAATCTTGGAAACGGTCAATACAAAGCAACACTCAACCTTGCTATGAGCGGAACTTGGCAGCTGCATATATTTATAACACCAAAAAAGGGGAAAAGATCTCGTGTGAAAACAACACTCAACTTTTAAATTCGGCACCACAAAGGCAGCTATTATGGAAAATATATCAAGAAGAAGATTTGTCAAGGGTGTTGTTGCCTCCAACTTAGCACTCTCAAGCATTAATTTACATGCTGATACAAAAATAACGACCAGGCAAAACACAACTGAGCTCAGCGGTACTATTTTTCATCTCAGTATTGATAAAACTCTTGTAAATGTAACCGGAGATCCTTCTTTTGCAACAGCGGTAAATTCCATGCTTGCAGGTCCGACTTTACGATGGAAAGAGGGAGATACCGTTACGTTACATGTAACCAATAATTTAAGTGAATCTTCTTCTATTCATTGGCACGGAATTATTCTTCCCTTTCAAATGGACGGTGTTCCCGGCATCAGTTTTGAGGGTATTGCTCCGGGTGGAACATTTACCTATACCTTTACAGTGCGTCAAAATGGAACATTTTGGTATCACTCTCATTCTGGTTTTCAAGAGCAAACCGGTGTATACGGGGCAATTGTAATTGAGCCAAAAGAGGCAGAGCCATATGAGTATGACAAAGATTATATTGTTGTTTTATCTGATTATTCAGATGAAAAACCTGCAACTATTTACAGAAAGCTCAAACTCTCTGCTGATTATTACAACTTTAATCAAAGAACCGTAGGCGATTTTTTCTCCGAAGTCAAAGAAAAAGGCTTTTTAGAGGCCTTTAGAGAGCGTCAAATATGGAATAAAATGCGTATGTCCGACAGAGACCTTTCTGATGTCACGGGCTATACTTACACCTTTTTAATGAATGGACAAAATCCGGCAACACGGTTTCAAGCAGACTTTGCAAACGGCGAAAAAATCAGACTCCGCTTTATTAACGCTGCGGCAATGACCTTTTTTGACGTACGCATTCCCGGACTTACAATGACGGTTGTCGCAGCAGACGGGAACAATATACAACCCGTCAATGTGGATGAATTTCGCATAGGTGTTGCGGAGACTTATGATGTTAT
>JAMORM010000062.1 GCA_027063585.1 Sulfurimonas sp.
GATTACTTTTAAAATACCTTTTTGCGTATAAAAGTCTCGAATTTTTTGCAGTGGTTGGGTGTAAACTTTCATACGGTTGTTAAAAACTTCATTATTATCATCTACACCGCGGGCACGACCGAGAACTCGCTCTCTGGCGGTCTCTTCACTCACTTTTACCTCTATAACACTTACAAGCTGTATATCTTTATGCTCTTGCAGATATTTATCTAATGCAAGCATCTGCTCAATACTTCTAGGATACCCGTCTATGATGACAATATCAGTCGGAGCTGATTGAATGGCATTTATAATAGTTTCTATAACAATATCAATAGGAACTATTTCGCCTTTTGAGATGTATTTTTCAATTTCTTTTCCACGTTGGCTGCCGCTTGCAACTTCTGCTCGTAACATATCACCGGTAGAGTAGTGTGTGATATTTTCATTATGTTTGGCAATAAGCTCGGCATCTGTAGTTTTACCGGAGCCGGGTGCTCCAATAATTAAAAAGAGTTTTTTCATTATTTTATTTGTTCACGTAGTCTTATGTGCAGGTCGCGAAGCTGTTGATTATCAACCGGACTTGGTGCTTTGGTAAGTAAACAAGAGGCTTTTTGTGTTTTTGGAAATGCAATAACATCGCGAATACTTGATTTTTTAGTTAAAAGCATAATTAGTCTGTCAAAGCCCAGAGCAAAACCACCATGTGGAGGGGCACCAAATTTAAGTGCATCAAGTAAGAAACCAAATTTTTCTTGTGCTTCTTCTTCTTCAATTCCAAGAAGTTTAAATACCTCTTCTTGTATCTCTTCTTTGTGAATACGAATAGATCCTCCACCAAGTTCAGTACCATTTAAAACGATATCATAAGCGATAGACTCTATCTCTTCGACATCCTCTTTATCAGTATCTTTTGGCATCGTAAATGGGTGGTGTAACGCTTTTACGCGACCGTCTTCAACTTCAAACATTGGAAAATCTACTACCCATACAAATTCATAAGCATTTTCGTCAATAAGATTCATTTTTTCATGTTCGGCGATGAAGTTTCTGAATCTTCCCATATAATCCCATACTGTTTTTTTATCACCTGCACCAAAAAAGACCACATCCCCGACTTCAAGTTCAGTTCTTTCTATAATAAGTGCAATATCTTCTTCACTAAAAAATTTAGTCAAAGGACCTTTCAGCCCGTCTTCTTTCATTTGAAAATACCCAAGACCGTGGGCGCCAAACTTACGAACATAATCTTCAAATGATTTCATTTCACGTTTTGAAAATACCAAATCAGCACCAGGTACTTTAAGTGCTTTGATGCGGTTTGTATGTGGTTTTTTAGCGATATTTGTAAAGATTTCATTATCACATCTCTCAAAAATGTCAATTACATCTACCATTTTAAGATCATATCTTAAATCCGGTTTATCTGAACCATACCATTCCATTGCATTTTTGTGCGTGATGCGGTTAAAAGGTGGTTTAACATCAACGCCGCAGGCACCAAACATAGCAACAAGCAGATCTTCTGCTACTTTCATAACATCTTCTTGGTTACAAAAACTCATCTCGACATCTATCTGAGTAAATTCAGGCTGACGATCAGCACGCAAGTCTTCATCACGGAAACATTTTGCGATTTGGAAATATCTGTCAAAACCACCAACCATTAAAAGTTGTTTGAAGAGCTGCGGAGATTGTGGAAGTGCGTAAAATTCTCCATTATGCACACGAGAAGGTACTAAATAATCTCTTGCCCCTTCAGGTGTTGATTTTGTAAGAATAGGTGTTTCAACTTCTAAAAATCCATTCTTATCAAGAATGTTTCTTGCCGCAATTGCCGCTTTTGAACGCAGGCGAAATACTTCAAACATATCAGGGTCGCGAAGTTCCAAATAGCGATATTTGAGTCGTGTCTCTTCACCGACATTTTTATCACCTATGACAAAAGGAACAGGCGCAGATTTGTTTTCAATAGTAAGTTCATTGACTACTATTTCAATAGCTCCTGTTTTTAAACGAGGATTTGTCAAACCTTCGCCGCGAAGACGCACTTTTCCTTTAGCAATTAAAACATATTCATCACGAACATTGTTTGCCACAGTATGCGCTTCTTTAGAGTCTTCAGGATCACATGTAAGCTGAATAAGTCCTGTTTTGTCACGTAAATCTATGAAAATAATTCCACCATGGTCACGATAATTATTCGCCCAACCAGTCAGAATAACATCTTCTCCAACATTTGTTTCAT
Organism: Sulfurimonas sp.; assembly: GCA_027063585.1. GTDB lineage: Bacteria > Campylobacterota > Campylobacteria > Campylobacterales > Sulfurimonadaceae > Sulfurimonas. The sequence continues at coordinate 2,231 of JAMORM010000062.1, forward strand.
TTAAATCTGTACAGTAATGAGTTCTCAAAATATAGAGTCCTATATAAATAATTTTTGCGATTATATCGAAAAACTACTTATATATTGTATAATTAAAAAATCATTTTTATCAGAAGGGCAATTTTGCAAAAAAAAATCATTAAAAAAATCGGTGTAATTTTACGACCTTCCACTCCGGAGCTAAAAGAGAGCTATTTTAAACTTGAAAAAATTTTTCAAAAATATCATATTGAAGTTAATATAGAGAGTATCAGCGGCGGAATGATCGGTGTTATGGGCATGGAATTTGAATATTTATGTAAAAATGCTGATGCTTTAGTCACCTTAGGTGGGGACGGTACGCTAATTTCAACCGTAAGACGTTCATTTAAGTATGATATACCTATTTTTGGCGTATATGCCGGAAATCTTGGTTTTTTAGCCGATATAAATCTGGAAGAACTTGATGAATTTGTATCAAATTTAGTTCAGGGAAATTATAGAGTAGATGAGCGTTCAATACTCGAAGCACAGTTTGTTCACAATGAAAAAGAGATGACTTTCTATGCTTTTAATGACATTGTCATAACCCGTCCTTCTGTTTCAAATATGATACATGTAGAGACACTGGTTGATTCTAAAGCATTTAATACCTACTACGGGGACGGTGTGATTGTCTCTACGCCGACAGGCTCAACTGCGTACAACCTCTCAGCCGGAGGTCCTGTACTTTTTCCTTTGACGAATGTATTTGCACTGACCCCCATTTGTCCGCATTCACTGACGCAAAGACCTGTCGTATTACCGGGAAAATTTTCTATAGAGATGAAAACTCCCAAAGATAAGGCTCTGGTGATTATAGACGGACAAGATAAACATGAACTCGAAATAGGGCAGAGCATACATATACAACTGGCAAAAAAGCAAGTCAAACTTATACACAGAGAAGCGTTTAATTATTTTGATGTTTTAAAAGAGAAACTTAACTGGGGCGACTAGTCTATATTTATATTTGAAGAACTATCGGAATTTCTCTTTATCATTCTTTTAATCTGTTCTGCCGTGTAACTTTTTTGGGTAGGATTTTCATTGAGTAAGTCAAATCTTATTTGTACCGTAAGTTTTCCGAGTGCTTCTCCGAGTTTATGCTCATCATTACTGAGCGTTCCGTCTTTAGAAAGGGTTGAGATAACTTTTAGAAAGTTATTATACTCATTTAAAACGGCAGGTGAAGCAAAAATAGCAAGCCTATGCGTAACAAATTGGAGTTTTGTTATGTCTTTGTCTGTCAAAAGTGTTTCATCCGACATACTTTCCATCAAGTCTAAAAGTTTTTCATAGGTTGCCGCTTTTAAATCGAGAAATTTGATGCTTTGTTCTTTTTCTATTTCCACTTCTGTTTGTTTATTAAGTAAGAGTGCCGTTATAAAAACCGTTGCAATAGTGCCTAAAATGATTAAAACGATTTCTTGGGTAAAAGGTGTAGTGTCTGTTACTTTATAGGCATAGCGCAAGTAAGCATATCCTGCAATCAGTGTTAAAAATGTTAAAAGAAGATAGAGCAGTTTTTTTGTGTAGTTATCCATAAATTTTATACCTTTTAAATAATGAAAATTATTATATCTAAATTGAATAAAGATATAATAATATTATGAAAATACTTATAAAATATATATTTATCATTTGTGTGGTGCAAAGTACGTTGTTTGCTATGCAAAATCATGCCGTGGTTTTGCAATATCACAGATTTGATGAAACAAAATATCCCTCTACCAGTATCTCTATGAAGCTCTTTCGACAACAAATAGAGTATTTGGTGAAAAATAATTACAATATCTTACCGCTTTCTAAAATAATACAATATCTACAGAAAAATAAAAAGCTTCCTGAGAAAACCGTATCAATTACGATAGATGATGCCTATCACAGTGTTTATACAAAGGCGTATCCTCTACTCAAAAAATATAATCTTCCTTTTACAATATTTGTGAATTCCGTTCCTGTTATCCATGAATCTGTATACTATTTAACATGGGATGAAATGAGGGAAATGGGAAAATACGGTGCAGAGTTTGCAAATCATACCTATTCTCATCAATATCTTGTTCGAGACGGCATAAAAAATCCAAAAGATTACAAAAAGTATGTGACAAAAGAGATTGAAATGTGTGAGATGAAAATAGAAAAAGAGCTGGGTAAAAAAGTTTGCACACATCCAAAAATATTGGCATATCCTTTTGGTGAGTATGATGTAAAACTGATGCAATTGGTAAAAAGTTTAGACTATGTTGGTGTGGCACAAAATTCCGCCCCCATTTCAAGCCAAAGTAATTTTATGGCTTTGACGAGATTTCCTATGTCAGGAGGTTTTGGAGAGATGGAGCAGTTTGTGTTGAAAATAAATACGCTACCCTTGCCTTTGCAAAGTATTTCTAATGAAGATACGCTTGTCGATGCGTCAAATAATCCGCCTTCATTAACTTTGACACTTACAAAACCGCTCAAAGATTTACAGTGTTTTACGGCTGACGGAGAAAAGATAATGATGGAATGGCTAAGTGATACAACAGTTAAAATTCAATCAAAATTGCCCTTGGAATATCCAAGGAATCATTATACATGTACCGCCCATGCAAAAGACAATGCATGGTATTGGTACAGCCATTTGTGGGTTATTTTAAAAGAAAAATAGCCTACTTTGTGAACGCGGCACTCATATAGCCGACTACCTGTGACTTGTCCCTGCTTGCATCGGCACTGGTTCTGTAATCTAATAACGTCGGTTTAAGGTTATTTTGTGCTGCTGCAATAAGCATCGCTTCTACTCCTATGATACCGCAGGCTTCACATCCTTGATGCAGTTCCGTCGGATTGAGGTTGGCTACAGCATCAAGACAAATAGTATCAAGCTGTTTCGCTTTTTCAATGTCGTAATAATGACTTAAATCGGTACTGATAACGACAACAGTATCTTCATCTTCTAAAAGATAATCAATAACTTTTGCCAAATTATTCGGGTCTTCATTTCCATACACAAGTTCAACAACAGATGCATCGGGCAGATAGTTCTTCACAAACGGCATCTGAACTTCCGTAGAGTGTTCTGAATGTGCATCCGGCTGAAAGTGTAGGTTAAATCTCTTTATCAATTCATCTGCAAATTTTTTATCTATAGGTAAGTTTCCCATCGGTGTTTCGTAGCTGTCATATTCGGCAACACTTGTACCGTTTATATAGACACGATGGCTTGGACCAATAACTACAACACGTTTTGCGTGTGAATTTTTTAGCAGTCTAAAAGCTATATTTGCCGTAAAAGCAGAGTAAACATACCCTGCATGCGGTACAATTATAGCTCTTGGTTTTAAATCTAGTACTGATTTGTCTTTTATAGACTCATCTATTATTTCATTATAGTGCGTCAACATTTTTTCGATCTCTTCTTTGTTTGCGGGATAAAACTGACCTGCAACCGCATCTTTTCTTATACTCATTTCCATACTCCTTCTATAGCTCTATTACATTTTGGACAATGTCCCTCAACAAGAGAATTTTTCGTAACCGAATACCCTGTTCTGTCTATAAGTAACGTTCCGCAATCAGGGCAGTATGTGTCGCCGTGAACAGGAACATTCCCCATATAAACATACAATAAACCTGCTTTTTTCGCTATGTCGCTGGCACGTTGGAGCGTTTGCAGTTTTGTATATTCATGGTCTTGCATTTTATAATCAGGATGAAAAGCGCTTAAATGCCATGGTACATGTACGCCGAGTTCATCTGCTATAAATGATGCCATTGCTTCTAAATCTTCGTTACTGTCATTCTCGCCTTCTATAAGCAGAGTAGTAACTTCAACCCAAATACCTTCTTTTACCATGCCACGCAAGGTTTCTTTTACGGCTTCTAGTCCGCCTTTTAAGACTTTTTTATAGTACGCATCATCCCAGCTTTTTAGGTCTACGTTTGCAGCATCAAGCCATGAAGCCATATCTTTAACAACTTCAGGCGTTTCAAATCCGTTTGTAACAAAAATATTTTTCAATCCTTTTTGTCTTGCTATGATACCTATGTCTTTTGCATATGGGTAAAATACAGTCGGTTCGTTGTAGGTATAGGCGATGGAAGAAGCTCCGTTTTCTATAGCCAAATCAACCATTTTTTCAGGAGATACTTCTACACTCGTATCAACTGAATGTTCTTGTGAAATTTGCCAGTTTTGACAAAACGGGCATTTAAAATTACATCCGACCGTACCAAAGGAAAGGGCGGTAGTACCCGGCAGCAGATGATATATTGGTTTTTTCTCAACAGGATCAAGGTTTATAGTACTTGGATGCCCGTATACAAGAGTTTTAAGTTCTCCGTTTTCATTTTTATTGACTCCACATACACCGACTTGCCCCTCTTTCATTTGGCAGTAGTGTTGGCATAATAAACATTTAATTTTTTCTTTTTCCGGTATTGTTTCATAATAATTCATTTTAGTCTCCTTGAGTTAAGTATCTTTATAATGATAGGCTCAACTAAAGATAATTTTAGCTAAAATTTAAAAAAAAGTCAAATTTATTAATTTTAGGTTAAGAAAACAATTTTAAGACATATCTTTTTTATCTCTTTTGTTCTTTATTAAGTCTGTTAATGGTGAACTGCTCGGATAAAGGACTTTTGCAGACGGAATATCTGTTGCTGCCGAGTCCAAATGCGAATCTTGGTCATCAAAAAATATATGTGGCTTAAAAGCTTTTAAAAATCTACTTTTTTCAAGTCCTCCAAGAAAAAAGGCTTCATCAACATACACATTCCAATCTCTGAGTGTTTTAATGACTCTCATTTCTGCAGGACTGTTTCTTGCTGTCATTATTGCCAATTTCACGGGTGAGAGCTCAATACGACCAGGTAAACGCTCTTGCATTTTTGACAACTTAATTAATAATTTTGCATGCGGTCCACTTGCTAATGGTGTGTCTTGTTTGTTGTCTTCATTGGCATGAAATGTTGAAAGACCTTCTGTCTGATTGAGTATTTCACTCTCTTCATTAAATATAACGGCATCGGCATCAAAAGCAAAACGTACTTGATTTTCATCCAAATGTTTAGCACTCTTGGGTGGAGCTTTGACGATTGCGGCTGCACACACATTGCTGTCGATGATTTGTTGTGCATCACTCTCATTTGTTGTTAAAAACAGATCGACATAAAAAGCTTCAAGATAATCAACATTGGATTCGCCTGCCGTAAAGGCTGATCTGGAAATTTTTAAATTTCTTCTTCTAATTTCATTAAGCACTCTAAAACCTGTTTCAGGACTATTTCTCGACATGACAATGACTTCAACTATAGGCGGTTCACCTTTTTTCTGGAACTTATTTAAGTTTAACAATGCTTTGACCAAAGGCATACCTGTACCATCTTCTAAAGGTTTTTCTTCATTTTCCAGCATATATTTTCTGTACTCTTCTATAGCTGTTTCGGGGTCTTGTGTAGTTTTTTCTTTAAAGATTTTATCTGCTTGGGATAAATCAAATAAGGCAGTAGCTGATATTCCTATGACAAGTGATTCTGATAAATCTAAGGGCATTATTTTCCTTTTTGTATTTTCATTTCACAGAGCCTAAACTAGACTCAAGCCAATTTTACCGCTGTTGTAGTCTATCGAAATTACTTCAATCTTTGGCAGATATTGATTGAGTGTCAATATTTCCAGTGGATGCTTCACCCTTTTTGTACTCATTTTTGAGATATGAATCAACCCGTCATTTTTCAGACCGACATCAACAAATGCTCCAAAGTCGGCTATATTTCTGACGATACCGCTTACAAAAC